>JAOPVD010000126.1 GCA_025966295.1 Frankiales bacterium
CCAGGTGTAGCCGCTCTCGATCCAGACGAAGCCGGTGGCCTGGCTCGGCACCGCGACCCGGGCCGCGGGTCGTACGCCGAGCACCCAGTGGCCGTGGCTGAACAGCTGCGGCCAGAAGTGCGTGGACAGGTTCTCGAATCGGCCGACCCAGCTGTCCGGGATGCCCGAGGCCGACTGGAAGCCCTCGAAGCGCCGTGCCAGCACCGGCTGGAGCAGCTGAGAGCCGAGCAGGCCGACCGGCACGAGCGCCAGCAGGGCCCGCGGCCGGTGGAGCAGGCACGCCAGCACGACCGCGGCGAGCAGCAGGCCCAGGGCGCTGGAGAACTCGCCGGCCGACATCGCGCCCAGCACGAACAGCACGCCGAGGGGCACCAGCGCCCGGGAGCGCTGGTCGTAGGCCCACAGCCCGACCACGATGGCGAGGTTGGCGATGAACAGGTCCGCGGTCGCGGCCGGCAGGCCGAGGGTCGAGCTGCCGCGCGCGGGGAAGGCGGCGGTGTGGCCGTACGGCGCGAACCAGGTGGACACCAGGCGGGGGACCCCCAGCAGTCCCAGGACCTGCAGCACGGCGACGACCGCGACGACCGCCCCGCTCAGCAGCGAGAGCCACAGGCAGCGCCGCAGCTGCTCCGGGGTGCGGATCGTGAAGCGCGCGATCGCGTAGATGCCGAGCAGCTTCCACAGCACCACGGAGTAGGTGAGGTCGTCCGGGGTGACCGGCTGCTGCCGCAGCGCCAGCCAGAGCAGCGGCAGGACCGAGCTGGTCACGGCCAGCAGCACGAGTGCCTTCTCCACGCCCGACAGGCGGGGCGAGGTCAGCCGCCCGGTGCGGTGGGTGAGCACCGCCTTGAGCGCCACCGTTCCCCCGACGACCAGCGCGACCGCCTCGTTGACGCGCAGCAGTGGAATGGCCGCACCCCGGTCGATGCCGGCAGTCAACGGCGTCACGAACACCACGACGTACGTCGCGACCTCCGGCCGGCGCCACACCAGAGCAGCGAGCCCGCAGACCGCCAGGCCGAGCAGCAGCACGAGCGGGCTGCGGGCCGCGATGGCGCCGAGCACCACCGTGACCGGCACCGCCACCGCCACGGGGAGCGCCGAGCGCAGGTCGGGGACGGCTCGGAGCGCGACGGTGGTCATGCGGCGGTCTTCGCCCGCAGGTGCGCAATGCCCTCGCGCACCCAGGTCAGCTCGGGGCCGTCGCTGACGGCCTGGCTCACCAGGAACGCGCCGGCACCGACGACGGCGCCCGCCAGCAGCGCGGTCTCCTGCCCCAGCCGGCCGCCGACCAGGACCGGCACCGCCCACGCCACCAGCCACACCGGGGCAGCCATGAGGGTCGCGCCCGCACTGATGCGCAGGAGCGACCGCCCGAGCCGGACCTGTCCCGGTGGCAGTTGGCGAGCCAGCCGGTGGTGCAGGAAGAGCGCCCCGTGCAGCAGCGCCACGGAGAAGGACGTACCCAGCGCGGCGAGCAGCGCGGCCCCGTCGAGCGTGCTCGCCAGCAGCACGCCGAGCAGGCAGGTGGCGGCCTGCCGCCGCATCGCCTGCAACGGGGTGCTGGTGTCCCCGCGGGCGTAGCAGGCGTAGCTGCCGATCTGGACGGCCGTCTGGCCCACGACGCCGGCGGCGAGGGCCGCGCAGGACACGGCGACGAGCGTCACGCCGGGGCTGCCGGCCAGCTGGCCGAAGGCGAGCGCGCGGGCGAGGGGCTCGGCAAGCACGACGTAGCCCACCGCCGCCGGGACGGTGAAGAACAGGGCGAACGACAGGCCGCGGGCCAACTCCTCCCGGAAGGCCTCCGCGTCCCCCTGCCGGGCCTGCCGTGCCAGCCGCGGCAGCAGCGAGAGCGCCACCGGCGTGGCCACCAGCGCCACCGGAAGCGCGTAGAAGTTGAGCGCCACCTGGAAGGCGACCACGCCGCCGGCGACCCGGTTGGCCACGACGAGCAGGGTCAGCAGCTGCAGGGCGTAGAGGCCGGCCTGCGCCAGCGCCGGCAGGGCGTGACGCACCAGGGCCCGCACCTCCGGGTCGCGCCATCCGCGGCGCGGCAGGACCGTCACGCCGCTGCGGCGCGCACCGCACCACTGCAGCCCGGCGTGCACGGCGACCGCGGCGGTGGTGCCGAGGCCGAGCAGCGCCAGTTCGGAGGCCGGCACAGAGGCCAGGTCGCGCGAGGGCGCGTAGACGGCCGCGACCACGCCGAGCACCACCAGGGTCCCGAGGTTCTCGACCGCCGGGGCGGCCGCTGCCAGTCCGAAGCGGGATGTGGAGTTCTGCACCGCCGCGCAGGTGCCGGCCACCGCGTACAGGAAGACCTGCGGGATGAGCATCACGATCAGCCAGGTGCTCACCGCGAGCTGCCCGGCGGCGTGTGAACCGCCCGCCGTCGCCTGCAGGGCAAGGGGACCCAGGACGACGGCGAGCGGGACCAGGAGGAGCAGCCCGACCAGGGCCACCCCGAGGAACCCGCCGGCGATGCGCCGCGCGGCCAGCACGTCGTGGGTGTCGACGTGCCGCACCAGTGCGGGCACCAGCAGCGAGGTGAACAGCGAGCCGGCGAGCAGCCCGTAGTAGACGAGGTTGGGCAGCACGTTCGCGAACTGGAAGGTGTTGCCCAGGAAGGTCGGGCCGAGGACCGCTCCGATCGCGACCACCCGGGCCAGCCCGGTGACCCGACTGACGACCGTCCACCCGGCGACCGTCATCGAGTCGCCCACCGCGGCACCGGCGCCGACCCCGGGGGCTGTCAGCACGACCGCCGTCATCGCGCACCGTCCCCGCGCAGCACGGCCGGCAGCGTCTTGAGCAGGATCAGCAGGTCGAGCAGCAGGCTCTGCCGCTGGACGTACTCCACGTCGCGGTCCAGCGCCTCGGCCATCGACAGCCGGCTGCGGCCACTGACCTGCCAGAGCCCGGTCATGCCCGGCGGCACCAGGAAGCGCGCGGCGTGCACGTCCTGGAACAGCTCGGCCTCCCACGGCAGTGCTGGACGCGGGCCGACGAGCGACATGTGACCGCGCCAGACGTTCAGCAGCTGCGGCAGCTCGTCCAGGCTCGTCCGCCGCAGGACGCGGCCCGGGAGCGTCACCCGTGGGTCGTCGACGAGCTTGAAGATGCCGTCCCCGGCATCGACGGGCCCGGCGCCGGGCATGAGCATCCGGCGGACGAACTCCCGGTGCGCGGCGTCGTCGCCGTCGACCTGCATGGTCCGGAACTTGCACATGACGAACGGGCGACGGTCGCGTCCGAGCCGGGGCTGGCGGAACAGCGCGGCACCGGGACTGGTCACCCGCACGGCGGCTGCGATCAGCAGCAGGAGCGGGCCCAGGACCAGCAGCAGCACCGACGAGCCGAGCAGGTCGACCGTCCGCTTGGCCGCCGACTGGCCCCGGCGCGTCGGCCACCGGGCGACGCCGTCCGGGTGCCCCGACGCGACCGGCGGCCCGGCGCGCCAGGTGCTGAACGACGGGGAGGCGGACATCTCACACCGCCGACCCGGCGCGCTGAGCGCGGCCCTCGACGGTGGGCAGGTCTTCGACCCTGCAGCGCACCACCGCCGGGTTGCCGTAAGCCACGGCCCCCGCCGGCACGTCACGGGTGACGACGGACCCGGCCCCGATCAGCGCCCCGGCACCGATCCGGACGAACGGCAGCACGGTCACGTTCACGCCGAGCTGCGCGCCGGCGCCGATGACCGGACCAGCCATCCGAGCGGCCGACTCCGCCGAGCCGGGGTACAGGTCGTTGGCGAAGCTGACCCCCGGCGCGAGGAAGGCGTCCTGCTCGATCTGGCTGTACTGCGCGACGTAGCAGTTGGCATGGACCTTCACCCGGTCACCGATGCGGCAGCCGTAGTCGATGACGGTGTTGCTCCACACCGAGACGTCGTCACCCAGCACGCACTGCTCCCGGACCACGACGTGGTGGCCGCTGCTGAACCGCTCCCCGATCCGGGACCCGGCGTACAGGACGGTGCCGGAGCGCAGCCGGGCGCCGGGCGCGAGGTCCAGGGCAGCGGTCTGCACCCGCGCGCTGGGGTAGCCGACCAGCACGCCGGTGTCGACGGCCGGTTCGCGCGGCTGGTGTCGCTCAGTCACGACCCACCACCGCCAGCCCGGCGATCTGCTGCAGCGCTTCGCAGACCCGGGCCACCTGGACGTCGGACAGGTGCGCGTGCATCGGCAGCGAGAACACCTGCTCGGCGGCCTCCTCGGCCACCGGCAGCGGCCCGTCCGCGAACCGCAGGTAGGGCACCTGCAGGTGGCACGGGACCGGGTAGTGGATGCCGGTGGCGATCCCGCGGACGGCGAGTTCGTCCCGGATCAGGTCGCGGCGGTCGGACCGCGCCACCGCCAGGTGGTGCACGCCGACGGTGCCAGGTACCCCCTCGACCAGCTGCACGGCGGTGTCGGCCAAGGCGGTGCGGTAGGCCGCCATGACCTCCCGGCGCCGGGCGTTCCAGCCGTCGAGACGGCTCAGCTTCAGCGACAGGACGCCGGCTTGCAGCGCGTCCAGCCGGCTGTTCGTGCCGATCTCGGTGTGCACGTAGTGCGAGCCGTCCGCGCGACCGTGGTCCCGCATCGAACGCACCCGGTCCGCCAGGACGTCGTCCGAGCAGACCACCGCACCGCCGTCCCCGAAGGCCCCGAGGTTCTTGCCCGGGTAGAAGCTGAAGCACCCGAAGACGCCGCGGGAGCCAGCCGGACGGCCACGCCACCGGGCGCCATGGGCCTGCGCCGCGTCCTCGACGACGGCGACGCCGGCCGGGGTGGTGACCGCCAGGATCGCCTGCATGTCGGGCATCTGGCCGTAGAGGTGGACCACCATCACAGCCCGGGTCCGTGGCGTGAGCGCCGCCGCGATCGCCTCCGGGGTGATGAGCAGCGTTGCCGGGTCGACGTCGACGAACCGCGGGGCGGCACCGACGAGCACGACCGCCTCCGCGGTCGCGACGAAGGTGTTGGTGGGCACCACTACCTCGTCGCCGGGTCCGACGTCGAGCGCGCGCAGTGCGAGCACCAGCGCGTCGGTCCCGTTGGCCACCCCGATCGCGTGCGGGGTCTCGCAGTACGCCGCCCACTCCCGCTCGAACTGCTCGACCAGCGGGCCGCCGACGAAGCGTCCGGTGTCGAGGACCTCCGCCCAGAGCCGGTCCAGCGCGGGACGCAGCTCAGCCGTTTGCCCGCCGAGGTCCAGGAAGGGCGTGCGGTCCGTCATCGTGCCTCCTGCAGTGGTGGTGGTGCGCCTGGCGACGCAGCGGCCAGGCGTCAGGGAGCAACGCCTGCACGGGTGTGGCTACTCGCGCTGGGCGACCAGCTGGGCGGGCACCTCCAGCCAGACGTCGTCGAGGGGCAGGTCCTGCACCGGCGGGAGGGCGCTGCCGGTGGCCAGGGTCCGCCGCTCCCCACCGGTCCGGCGCAGCGTGACGTCATCAGCGACCTCGTCCATGCTGACCCGGCGCCCGAGCTCGAGCGACCACTGCGCGCACTCGAGCACCTGTACGACGGCGAGGCCGTTGCGGCCGTCCGTCCGCGGCACCGCGCCGGTGCGGACGCAGTCCGCGAAGTGCCGGTCCTGCACCATCAGCGGCTCGTCGAACGCCACGTACGGCGCCACGATGTCCCCGTAGCGGTAGGACATCGGCGGCTGGCCGAGGTCAGCCGCCGCGGACTGCGCCGTGACGCCCTTGTCGTGGATGCGGATCGGCTCGTCGGCGGCGAGATCGTTGTAGACGGCCATCTTCCGGCTGCCCACGACCGTCATGCGGCGCACCTTGCAGGGGTCGAGCCAGCTCACGTGGATGTTGGCCGACAGGTCGGTGTCCTCGTAGAACAACCGCAGGTAGGCGACGTCCTCGAACTGGTGGTGCGCGTGCCGGGACGCCCAGGCCTGCACCGCCACCGGTGGCTTGCCGAGCAGGCAGTTGATGACCGAGACGTCGTGCGGGGCCAGGTCCATGATGACGTTGACGTCGCTCTGGTAGAGCCCGAGGTTCAGGCGCGCGCTGTCGAGGTAGAAGACCTCGCCGAGCTCGCCGGACCGGACCAGCTCCCGCATCCGTAGTACCGCGGCGTTGTACTCGAAGGTGTGCCCGACCATCAGCGTCACGCCGCTGGCGGCGGCGGCGTGGAGCAGCCGCTGCGCGGCAAAGGTGCTGGTGGCCAACGGCTTCTCGATCAGCACGTGCTTACCGGCCGCCATGGCCTCCAGTGCCAGGGCTACGTGCGTGGTCGGCGGCGTGGCGATGACGGCCGCGTCGATGTGGGGCAGCGCGTCCTTCAGCGACCGGAACGACCGGACCCCCGGGAAGGCCCGCGACAGCGCGGAAAGACGGGCCTCGCGGCCGTCGATGAGCGCGACTTCGGCAACCTCGTTGAGCCCGCACAGGACACGGACATGCTTGGAGCCCCAGTAGCCGCAACCGACCACCCCGACACGCAGCCTGTGCTCGGCAGCCATCGTCGCCACCCCCCTTGGTCCAGCGCCCGCGCTGCGGACGTTCGCGACGGTAGGGACGGCGCGGGCGGCCCGGCATCAGACCTACATCCCAAACCGCCTACGTCATCTGTGGGAGCGCAGATGCCTTGCGTACCAAGGACTGTCGGGTTGCCGACAGCTGTGCTCGGCCGGGGTCCTCAATGCCCGCGGGCCAGGGCCCGGAGGTGGTCTCTGACGGCTGCGCCGTACCTGGTCGGGGTCCCGTTGTAGCTGCTGATCAGGGCCGGCTCGCCGGCGCAGCTCCCGGTGAACCAGGCCCACGCCAGGTAGCTGACGTGGTGGGCATCAGCCCACCGCATGAGGGCCGTCACGGCGGCACCGGTGCAGTCCTTGGCGCCGAACTCGCCAATGACGACCGGGACCCTCGCGGCGAGCGGGGCCACCGTCCGGTTCCAGCAGGCGAGGCTGTCGCACGGCGAGTAGTGCGGCAGGTAGATGTGGATCGACGCCGCGAGCTGGTGGGCCGGGTCCGCGGGAGCGAACTGCCGCCAGCGGTCCACCACGCCGGCGTACTGCGGGCCCCCGACGAGCACGACGTTGGTGGCGTGGACGGCCCGCACCTGGCGCAGCATCTCGGTCATGCCGGCGGCGGCGAAGCCGACGCCCGGGCAGCGGCCGCCATTGCGGACGCAGGTCCAGGCCGCCGTGGTGTTGTGGTTGTGGTCCGGGAACGGCTCGTTGAACAGGTCGAAGACCACGGCCGGGTTGCGGGCGAACGTCGCCGCGACGCTGCGCCAGAACGCCGGTGCGTGGTCGCGGTCCGGCATCACGGTCTGGTCCAGTGCCTTCGTCCGGCCGGGTGCGCTCCAGTGCAGGTCCAGCACCACGTACAGGCGGCGCGCGTTCAGGCGCCGGACGAACGCCACGATCGCGGCCCGGTAGTGGCTGCCGGCGTAGGCCGGGCTGACGCCGTTGATCCCGAGCCAGCAGTCCTCGTTGAGGGACACCCGGACAGCGGTCATCTTCCAGGACGCCATCACGGCGATGGCCCGGTCGTCGACGGGGCCGTCGAAGATGCCGTCGCCCTCGGCGCAGGCGTACTGCGTCCCCGACCGGTTGGCGCCGAGCAGCCGCACCTCCCGGCCGGCCAGGTCCACCAGCCGGTTGCCGCGGACGCGGACCCCGAAGCCGGGGGCGGTCACCGCCAGTCCGCCGCCGGTGCTGATGACCGGCTCCGGTGCCGGCGTGGCCGGCAGCCGGCGGGCACCCTGCGGCGCCGTCGCACACCCCACGGTGAGGACGAGCACCAGGCCGGCCACGTGCCGTCGCACCTGCCGACCGTAGGAGCCCGATCGACCCCCGCCGAGACCTGCGGCCGAGACCGGTACCTCGTCGGTAGCCCTCCTACGACCGTTGCGGTAGGGCCTAGCGTTGCGGCGCGTGACCACCGCCCTGCTCTGGTTCCGCCGCGACCTGCGGCTGGCCGACCACCCGGCGCTGCTGGCCGCCCTCGACGCCGCCGACGAGGTGGTGCCGGTGTTCGTCCTCGACGACGCGCTCCGGCGGCCGAGCGGCCCCAACCGGCTGGCCTTCCTCTACCGCAACCTGCGGGACCTGCAGGACCGCACCGGCGGCGCCCTGCGGGTGGTGCACGGCCCACCGGAGACCACGATCCCGCAGCTGGCCCGGCAGTGCGGCGCCGAGAGCGTGCACGTCAGCAGCGACCACGGCCCGTACGGCCGGACCCGCGACGCCCGCGTCGCCGCGGCCCTCGGCGAGGTCCCGCTGGTCGCGACCGGCTCGCCGTACGGCGTCACGCCGGGCACGCTCACCAAGGCGGACGGCACGCCGTACAAGGTGTTCACGCCGTTCCTCAAGGCCTGGCGGGCCCGCGGGCTGCACGCGCCGGCCCGCACCCCGCGGGCGTTGCCGTGGAGCGACGGCGGCCTGCCGGACAGCGGCATCCCGCAGGACCCCGGCACCACGGCCGACCTGCCGGTGGCCGGCGAGGAGGCGGCGCTCGCCCGGTGGCGGGCGTTCCGGGCCGAGGCGCTGGGCGACTACGACGAGCGGCGCAACTCCCCCGGCGCGGACCGCACGAGCCGGTTGTCGGCGGCGCTGAAGTACGGCCTGCTGCACCCCCGCACGCTGCACGCCGACCTGGGGGCGGACACCGGGTCGCAGGTGTTCGGCCGGGAGCTGGTGTGGCGGGACTTCTACGCCGACGTGCTCTGGCACGCGCCGCGCTCGGCCCGCGAGGACCTCACCGACGCGTTGCGGGCGCTGCCCTACGACCAGCCCGACGCGGCCTTCGCGGCGTGGCAGCAGGGCCGGACCGGCTACCCGCTGGTGGACGCCGGGATGCGGCAGCTGCTGGCTGAGGGGTGGATGCACAACCGGGTTCGGATGGTCGTGGCGTCGTTCCTCACCAAGGACCTGCACGTGCACTGGACCGCCGGTGCCCGGCACTTCATGCGGCACCTGGTCGACGGCGACCTGGCCAGCAACCAGCACGGCTGGCAGTGGACGGCCGGCACCGGCACCGACGCCGCGCCGTACTTCCGGGTCTTCAACCCGGTGACGCAGGGGCGGACGTTCGACCCGGACGGCGACTACATCCGGCGCTGGGTGCCCGAGCTGCGCGGGTTGAGCGGCAGAGCCATCCACGAGCCCTGGACCTGCGAACGCCTTCCGGCTGGCTACCCCGAACGCGTGGTGGACCACGCCGCCGAGCGCCAGGACAGCCTGGACCGGTACCAGCGCGCACGGAGGTAGCAGGCTGCTCTACACGTGGCCGGTCTCGACACCGGGCTGCAGACGAGGCGGACCAGCGCGACAGCACGCCCGAGAGGAAGGCATCAGCATGACGCTCAAGACCGGGGACCAGGCTCCCGACTTCACCCTGCTCGACACCAGCGGCCGGGCGCGCAGCCTCAGCGAGTTCACCGCCCGCGGGCCGGTGGTGCTGTTCTTCTACCCCGCCGCCAACACCACCGGCTGCACCGCCGAGGCCTGCCACTTCCGCGACCTGGCCGCCGACTTCGAGGCAGCCGGCGCGCAGCGGCTCGGCATCAGCGTCGACGACGTCGAGGCGCAGCGGCAGTTCAGCACCAAGAACGGCTTCGACTACCCGCTGCTGGCCGACGTCGGCGGCGAGGTCGCCCGTCAGTTCGGGGTGAAGCGGGGCTCGCTGATGGGCCGGCTCGCGCCGGTCAAGCGGGCGACGTTCGTGATCGGGCCGGACCGGGTCATCAAGGAGGTCATCACCTCCGAGACGAAGATGTCCCTGCACGCCGACGCCGCGCTGCAGGCGCTCAGGCCCAGCGGCGGCTGAGGAACACCCGCGCACCCCACGCCGCACCGGCCGGCGCTGGGGTTCACCCCGGCGGCGGGTACGGTGCCCGCGTGCCCAAGCCCGACTGGCCGACCGCTGCGGCGTTCCTGCCTGCGGAGCACGACCTGGAGCACCTGCGGGCGGCCGCCGCCGAGTGCAGGGGCTGCCCCCTGCACGAGCACGCCACCCAGACCGTCTTCGGTCGGGGCGGCCCCGACGCGCGCCTGGCGCTGGTCGGCGAGCAGCCCGGAGACGTCGAGGACCAGGAGGGCGAGCCGTTCGTCGGCCCGGCCGGCCGGCTGCTGAACCGGGCCCTCGAGGACGCCCAGATCGACCGCGCCGACGTCTACCTCACCAACGCCGTCAAGCACTTCAAGTTCACGGTCCGCGGCAAGCGCCGCATCCACGCCACTCCGGACACCTGGCAGGTGGCGGCCTGCCGGCCCTGGCTGGACGCGGAGCTGCAGGCGGTCCGGCCCGACCTCGTCGTCCTGCTCGGCGCCACCGCCGCCAAGAGCGTCTACGGCAGCAGCTTCCGTGTCACCCAGAGCCGGGGCGTCCTGCTGCCCTGGCCCGTCGAAGGAGGACCCCAGACCGTGGCCACCATCCACCCGTCGGCGGTGCTGCGCGCCGACGATCGGGGCGCCGCGTTGGCCGGCCTGGTCGCCGACCTGCGGGTCGCGGCCCAGGCGCTCGCGTGAGGATCGACCGGCGCTTCAACGGTCCGCCCGGCTCGGCGAACGGCGGCATCACCTGCGGGCTGCTGGCGGCCCACGTCGACGCCCCGATCGCCGAGGTCACCCTACGCAAGCCGCCGCCGCTCGACACCACGATGCGCGTCGAGGCAGGACGCCTGTACGACGGGGACGTCCTGGTCGCCGAGGCCGGACCGGGCACCGTCGACATCACCGCCCCGGCCGCGGTCGGGGTGACCGAGGCGACCGCCGCGGCGGCGGCGTACGCCGGGCTGGTGGGCCACCCGTTCCCGACCTGCTTCGTCTGCGGCCTGGACCGCACCGACGGCCTCGCCCTGACCGCCAGCCCGGTCGGCGACGACGGGGTGGTCGCCGCGGTCTGGACGCCGTACGAGAGCTCGGAGCTGCTGGTCTGGGCGGCGCTGGACTGCCCGGGCGCCTGGTCCGCGGACCTGCCGGGACGCCCGATGGTGCTGGGCCGGATGGCCTGCCGCATCGACGCGCTGCCGGCACAGGACCAGCCGCACGTGGTGCAGGGCTGGCTGCTGGGCGGCGAGGGCCGCAAGGTGCGGACCGGTAGCGCGCTGTACGACGCGGACGGCACCGTCCTCGCGGTCGCCCAGGCCACCTGGATCACGCTGGCCTGACCGGGCCGGCGGCTAGCGGTGCGGGGCGCGGACGTCGTAGGCCGCAAAGCGCGGCACCAGCACCGCCACCAGCACAGTCAGGCCGATCACGAGCAGGCCACCGACCACCACCGAGCCCTGGAGCCCGAACCAGGAGGCCATCCCGCCGGAACGGGCATCGCCGAGCCGCGGTCCGCCGGCCACCACCACGATGAACACGCCGCCCAGCCGGCCGCGCATCTCATCGGGCGCGGCGGTCTGCAAGATGGCGGTGCGAAAGACCGACGAGACCATGTCGGCGGCGCCGGCACCGGCGAGCAGCAGCAGCGCCAGCCACAGCTGCCCGGTCAGCCCGAAGCCCACGATGCAGACGCCCCAGCCGACGATCGCGACGAGCACCGCGACGCCCTGCCGGTGCACCCGGCCGAACCAGCCGCCGAACAGCGCACCGACGAGCGCGCCCGCGGCCAGGGCCGAGTACATCGCGCCGGCCGTCGACGGGCCGCCGTGGAAGACCTGGTCGGACAGCGGCGCGAACAGCGCCCGGGGCATGCCGAACACCATCGCAATGATGTCGACCACGAAGGTCAGCAGCAGCACCTTGCGGGTGAGCAGGAACTGCAGGCCCTCCACCACGCTGGCCAGCCCGGCCCGGCGGCCCCCGCCCTCGGGGGCCATCGACGGCAGCGACGCGACCGCCCAGATCGAGGCCGTGAACGAGAAGGCGTCGAGGGCGTAGGCGGTGCCGAAGCCGAAGAACGCGATCAGGCCGCCGGCGAGCAGCGGTCCGAGGGCCAGCCCGATGTTGAACTCCACCATGCGCAGCGCGTTGGCCGCCGGCAGCTGCTCGGGCGGCAGCAGCCGCGGCACGAAGGCCTGCCGCGCCGGCGAGTCGAGCGCGAACAGCCCGCTCTGCACCGCCACGATGGCGTACAGCAGCCAGGTCCAGTGCACCCCCGCGACCGCCTGCGCCAGCAGGATCGTCGACAGGACGGCCTGCCCGGCCGTCGAGTACAGCACCAGCTTGCGCCGGTCGACCGCGTCCGCGACGGCTCCGCCGTACAGGCCCAGCACGATGAGCGGGACGAGACCGGCGATCCCGACCATGCCGACCGCGGCGGCGGAGCGGGTCTGGGCATAGACCTGCAGGGGAACGGCGACCGCCGTCACCTGGGTGCCGATGACGCTGACGGCGTCACCGATCAGCAGGTTGCGGAACGGCCGGCTGGTGCGGACCGGGGTGAGGTCGAGGGCGAGCCGGCGCAACGGCGACGTCAAGCCCGCCGGACGAGCGGTCTCGTCGTCGAGCTGGTCGGTCACGGCGACAGTCTCTCGACCAGCCAGCCCCCGTGCGACAACCGGTACCGGAGCCGATCGTGGAGCCGGGACGGCCGGCCCTGCCAGAACTCCACCGCGGTCGGCACCACCCGGAGCCCGCCCCAGAACGGCGGCACCGGGACCTCGTCGCCGGCGAAGCGCTCCTCGACCGCGGCGTGCCGGGCCTCGAGCTCGTCCCGATCGGCGAGGACCGCCGACTGGCGCGAGGCCCAGGCGCCCAGCTGGGAGCCGCGGGGCCGGGTGCGGAAGTAGGCCTCGGTCTCGGGGTCGCCGACCCGCTCCACCGTCCCGGTGACGAGCACCTGGCGCTCCAGGTCGGTCCAGGGGAAGACCAGCGACGCCCGCGGGTTGGCGGCCAGCTCCGCGCCCTTGCGGGAGCCGTGGTTGGTGTAGAAGACGAAGCCGGTCGGGTCCACGCCCTTGAGCAGCACGGTCCGGGCGCTCGGGGCGCCGTCCGGGGTGGCCGTCGCGAGCACCATCGCGTTGGGCTCGCGGAGCACGCTGGCGTCCTCGAACCAGCGCGCGAACTGGCCATGCCAGGTGGGCGCGAGGTCGGCCTCGGCCAGGCCCTCACGGGCGTACTCGCGGCGCAGCGAGGGCAGGTCGAGGCTCATCTGAGCAGCCTCTCGCACGCCGCCCGGGGTGGCACGGCAGAATGCCCGTGAAGGGCAACCCCCGAGACGACCGATGGAGCCGCACCGACATGGCTGACGAGACCGCCTTCAAGCCCGGCCTGGAGGGCGTCGTCGCCTTCGAGTCCGAGATCGCCGAGCCCGACAAGGAGGGTTCGGCCCTCCGCTACCGAGGCGTCGACATCGAAGACCTCGTCGGCAACGTGTCGTTCGGCAACGTGTGGGGCCTGCTGGTCGACGGCAAGTTCAACCCCGGCCTCCCGCCGGCCGAGCCGTTCCCGCTGCCGGTGCACTCCGGCGACATCCGGGTCGACGTGCAGTCCGCCGTTGCGATGCTCGCGCCGGCCTGGGGCCTGCAGCAGATGCTCGACATCGACGAGGCGCAGATCCGCGAGGACCTGTCCCGCGTCTCGGTCATGGCGCTGGCGTTCGTGGCGCAGTCCGCGCGCGGCCTCGGCAAGCCGATGATCCCGCAGAGCGAGGTCGACAAGGCGCACACCATCGTCGAGCGCTTCATGATCCGCTGGAAGGGCGACCCCGACCCGGCCCACACCAAGGCCGTCGACGCCTACTTCGTGTCGGCCGCCGAGCACGGCATGAACGCCTCCACCTTCACCGCCCGGGTCATCGCCTCCACCGGCGCCGACGCGGCCGCCTCGATCTCCGGCGCCATCGGTGCGCTGTCCGGCCCGCTGCACGGCGGGGCGCCCTCGCGGGTGCTGACCATGCTCGACGAGGTGGAGCGCTCCGGCGACCCGGTGCGCTACGTCAAGGACCTGCTCGACCGGGGCGAGCGCCTGATGGGCTTCGGGCACCGGGTCTACCGCGCCGAGGACCCGCGCGCCCGCGTGCTGCGCCGCACCGCCAAGGAACTCGGCTCGACCCGCTACGACGTCGCCGAGGCGCTGGAGAAGGCGGCCATCGAGGAGCTCACCGACCGCTACCCCGACCGTCCGCTGCGCACCAACGTGGAGTTCTGGTCGGCCGTGGTCCTCGACTTCGCCGAGGTCCCTGCCCACATGTTCACGTCGATGTTCACCTGCGCCCGCACCGCCGGGTGGAGCGCCCACATCCTGGAGCAGAAGAAGCTCAACAAGCTCATCCGGCCGTCGGCCAAGTACGTCGGTCCCGGCCCCCGGCCGGTCTCGGCGGTCGAGTCCGGCACGCTGCCGGTGGGGAACCAGGTCTGATGGTCTCCATCCCCACCTCGCTCCTGCCGAAGGACGGGCGGTTCGGCTCCGGCCCGTCCAAGGTCCGGCCCGAGCAGCTGGTGGCCCTGACCGCCGCCGCCGGCGTGATGGGGACCTCGCACCGGCAGGCGCCGGTCAAGGACGTCGTGCGCCGGGTCCGCACCGGGATCAGCGAGCTGTTCTCACTGCCCGAGGGCTACGAGGTCGTGCTCGGCAACGGCGGCTCGACCTGCTTCTGGGACATCGCCACGTTCAACCTGGTGCGGGACCGCGCGCAGTTCCTCGTGTTCGGGGAGTTCGGCGGCAAGTTCGCGGACGGCGTCGCCGCGGCGCCGTTCACCGGCGAGCCGGTGGTCATCAAGGCCGAGCCCGGCAGCGCGCCGGACTGGCGGCCCGAGGCCGGCATCGACCTGTACGCCACGCCGCACAACGAGACCTCCACCGGGGTCGCCCGGGCCGTGCGGCGCCCGGCCGGGGCCGACGCGGACGCCCTGCACGTCGTCGACGCCACCTCCGGCGCCGGCGGCCTGCCGGTCGACATCACCGAGACCGACGTCTACTACTTCGCGCCGCAGAAGTCGTTCGCGTCCGACGGCGGCCTCTGGCTGGCCGCGCTGTCACCGGCCGCGGTGGAGCGGGTCGGGGCGCTGCGGGACCGCTGGACGCCGCCGTTCCTGGACCTGCAGACGGCCATCGACAACAGCCGGCTCGACCAGACCTACAACACCCCGGCGGTCGCGACGCTGCTCATGCTGGCCGACCAGCTGGAGTGGATGAACGGCCAGGGCGGCCTCGACTGGTGCGTGGCGCGGACGGCGGACTCCGCCAGCCGGCTCTACGGCTGGGCCGACAAGACGGCGTACACGACGCCGTTCGTGACCGACGAGGCGCTGCGCTCGCAGGTGGTCGGGACCATCGACTTCGACGGCGTGGAGGCCGTCGAGGTGGCCAAGGTCCTGCGCGCGCACGGCATCGTGGACGTCGAGCCGTACCGCAAGCTCGGCCGCAACCAGCTGCGGGTCGCGATGTTCCCAGCGGTCGACCCGGCCGACGTCGAGGCCCTCACGGCCTGCATCGACCACGTCGTGGGGCAACTCTCCTGAACGACCGGCTGCCCCAGTCGTGGGTGCCGCGCGTGCTGAACCTCGCCCTCGCGGCCTTCTTCCTGCTGTTCCTGGTGCCGCTGGTCACGCACCTGGGCGGGCTGGCCGCGGTCGCGCAGGTACTGCTCGTGGCGCTGGCGGTGCCGTTCGCGCTGCTCACCGCCGCGCTGCTGATGTCGGCGGCGCGCCCCGGCTCGGTGGGCCGGCTCGCCCGACGCATGAAGGCGAGACGCTCGGGTAGCACGTGAGGCATGCCTGGCCGCGAGGAGACCCCCGAGGAGCGGGCGGACCGCAACTACAACGAACTGCTCCAGGAGCTCCGGGTCAGCGAGACCGGCGTGCAGGTCCTGTTCTCGCTGCTGCTGACCGTGCCGTTCAGCCAGCGGTTCCCGCAGGTGACCGACTACCAGCGCGGCGTGTACTTCACCGCCCTGCTGTTCGCGGCGGTGGCCAGCGTGCTGCTGATCGCGCCGGTCAGCCACCACCGGCTGCTGTTCCGGCGGCACCAGAAGCCGCACCTGGTGCGGGCGGCGTCCCGGTTCGCCCTCGCCGGTCAGGTGATGCTGTGGCTGGCCATGACCGCGGTGCTGCTGCTGGTCAGCGACGTGCTGTTCGGTGGGCTGGTGGCGGAGCTGTTCGCCGCGGCCTTCCTCGTCTTCACCGCCTCGATCTGGTTCGTGCCGCCGCTGCTGCGCCGGCTCAGGGCCGGACCCCTGGAGGAGGAACGAGTTCGAGCAGCCGACCGTCAAAGCCGCTGACGTACAGCCGGCTCGCCGGGAAGGCCCGGTCGCGGCCCTGCTTCACGGCACTCGGGTTCTGCAGCCCGGAGGCGATCACGCACGACTGGCCGGTGCGCGGGTCGAGCCGCAGCACCTCGCCGGCGCCGTTCGCCGTCACATAGAGCGCCCCGGACGACGCCAGCGTCAGGTCGTCGAGCCCCTTCGGCACTCCGACGGCCGCCAACGACGCGACCACGGTACGGCGGGCCGGGTGGGCGATCTCGGTGCGGTAGACCCGGCTCGTGGCCGTGAAGGTCTCGTCGGAGTACAGCCACCGCCCGCTCGGGTCGACCGCCAGCCCGTTGCTGTCGGCCTGGTCGGACCAGCGCTCCTGCACCACCCCGCTGGGGCTGATCCGGGTGATGCCGCTGGGCTGCAGGCCGGCAATGTCGCGGCTGGTGAGCGCGCTGCCGTCGGGCAGGAAGACCAGCCCATTGGGCATCCGGAGGCCGGACGCCACGACCGTCCGTCGGCCGGTGCGCAGGTCGAGCCGCTGGAGCGTGCCGTCGGCGGTCCCCAGCAGGCCGGAGGCGGCCGCGTCGCCGGTGGTGAACAACAGCCCGCCCTGGCGGACCCGCAGGCCGCCGGGACTGGTGACGCCGGCGACCGCGACGGCCGGGGCACCGCTGCGGGTGAGCCGGAGCACCGCGCCCTGCGTGGAGGCCGACACGTACAGGCCGCCGCGGCCGTCCGGCTCGAGGTTCTCCAGGCTGCCGAGCCCGCTGGCCACCACCCGGACCGTCCACGGCGCGCAGGGCACGGGGGCGGCCGCGGCGGGCGGCCCGAGGGCGACGGCGGCGAGCAGGGCGAGGCTGAGCGGCAGGCGCATGCCTCTGCAACGAGCGAAGGCCGCTCAGGGCGCGGTGCGGACGTGCACGTGCGGGTGCCAGCGGACCAGGTGCGGCTCCAGCCGCAGCTCCCGGGCCCGGGCCAGGAACGCCGCCGCTGCGAGGGCGCTCAGCGCGCACACGGTGCCGCCGATGAGCAGGCTGGCCCGCGGCCCGAGGCTCGCCGCGACCATCCCGATGAGCGGCGCGCCGACCGGCGTGCCGCCCAGGAACACCAGCACGTACAGCGCCATCACCCGGCCGCGCACCTCCGGGGCGGCGCCCAGCTGGACCAGCGCGTTGGCCGTGGTGGTGAACATCAGCACCGCGATCCCCGTGGGCACCAGCAGCAGCGCCATCGCGGTGAAGCTCGGCGCCAGGCCGACCACCACCTCCAGCACCCCGAACGCCAGCGCCGCGGTGAGCATGGTGCGGCTGCGCGGCGGGCCCTTGCGGCGGGCGCTGAGCAGCGCCCCCAGCAGCGACCCGACGGCGAGGCAGGAGGTCAGCAGCCCGAACGAGCCGGCCGAGGTGTGGAAGACCTGCTTGGCGATGAGCGCCAGCGTGATCTGGAAGTTCAGGCCGAAGGTGCCGACCATGAACACCAGCACCAGCGGGGTGTAGAGCTGCGGGCGCTCGCGGACGTAGCGCAGCCCCTCGCGCAGCTGGCCCTTGGCGCGGGCCTGCCGGCTGCTGGGCCACAGCTCCTGGGTGCGGATCCGGGTGAGCCCGGCCAGCACGGCGACGTAGCTGACGGCGTTGGCGACGAACACCCAGCCGGTGCCGATCCCGGTGATGGCCAGGCCGGCCAGCGCCGGGCCGACGATGCGGGCCGAGTTGAAGGTGGCGCTGTTGAGGCTGACCGCGTTCGGCAGGTCGTCGGGACCGACCAGCTCGGAGACGAACGACTGCCGCACCGGCGTGTCCACCACGCTGGCCAGCCCGAGGGCGAAGGCCAGCGCGTAGACGTGCCAGAGCTCGACGGCGCCGGTCAGGTCGAGCACGCCGAGCAGCAGCGCCAGCACGCCCATGGCGGCCTGGGCGCCTATGAGCAGCTTGCGCTTGTCGTAGCGGTCCGCCAGGACCCCGCCGTACAGGCCGAACAGCAACGTGGGGAGGAACTGCAGCGCCGTCGTGATGCCCAGCGCGACGCCCGGGTTGGGGGCGATCAGCAGCACCAGCCAGTCCTGCGCGACGCGCTGCGCCCAGGTGCCGGACAGGCTGATGACCTGGCCGGCCGCGAACAGCCGGTAGTTGCGGACGTGCAGCGAGCGGAAGGTCGGGCTCATGAGCCTGCCAGCTTGTCGAGCACCGCGGCCGCCTGCCGCAGGGTCGCGAGGTCGGCCGGGTCGAGGGCCCGCAGCCGCTGAGCCAGCCAGGCGTCGCGTCGCATGCGGTCGTCCCGGAGCAGCCCCTTGCCCGCCGGGCTGACGGCGATCAGGACCTGGCGGCCGTCGGTGGGGTGGTCGGTGCGGGTGACCAGGCCGGCGGCCTCGAGCGCACTGACGACCCGGGTCATGGACGGGGGCTGCACCCGCTCGTGGGCGGCCAGCTCGCCGGGGGTCAGCGGGCCGTGCCGGTCGAGCGTGCCGAGGGTCGCGAGCTGGGTGAGCGACAGGGAGGTGTCGGAGCGCTGGTTGCGCAGCCGCCGGGCCAGCCGCATCACCGTCGTGCGCAGCTCGGACGCAAGGGCGGTGTCGACGGACATGTCCTTAGCCTAGGTCATTACCTCTGCTAAAGAAAGCCCCCCTCCCCTCTCCCCCTCCCCGTGATCCACGGAACCGGCGCCCACATCCTGAGGCTCAGGACGTGGGCGCCGGTTCCGTGGATCAGCGAGAGGAGGGGGATCAGGTGAGGGCGTCCGTGATGGGCGCGATGGCGAAGTAGACGACGAACAGCGCGGCGACGACCCACAGCAGCGGGTGCACGCCACGGCCCCGGCCGGTGGCCAGGCGCAGGAAGGCGTAGGACACGAAGCCGGCACCGATGCCGTTGGTGATCGAGTACGTGAACGGCATCAGCACGATGGTGAGGAACGCCGGGATCGCGATCGTCCAGTCGTCGAAGTTGATGTTCTTGATCTGGGTCATGAGCAGGAACCCGACGACCACCAGCGCCGGCGACGCGGCCTCGAACGGCACGATCTCCACGAGCGGGGTGAAGAACAGCGCCACGACGAACAGCAGGCCGGTGACGACGCTCGCCAGGCCGGTCCGCGCGCCGTCGCCGACGCCGGCCGCCGACTCGATGTACGTCGTCGCGGACGACGAGGAGGACGCCCCACCGGCGACGGCGGCGAGCGAGTCCACGAGCAGCACCCGCTCGACACCGGGCAGCTGGCCCTTCTCGTCGAGCAGTCCGGCCTCGGCGCCGACACCCACGACAGTGCCCATGGTGTCGAAGAAGTCGGCGAGCATCAGGGTGAAGACGAACAGCAGCGCCGTGACCAGGCCGACCCGCTCGAAGCTGCCGAGCAGCGAGAACTGGCCGAGCAGGCCGAAGTCTGGCGTACTGACGATCTTGCTCGGCAGGTCCGGCACGTTGAGCGAGAAGCCGCTCGGGTTGACCTTGCCGTCGACCATGTAGGGGCCGACGTGGGCGGTCTTCTCCACGATGATGGCGAACACCGTGGTGACCACGATGCCGAGGAAGATGGCGCCCTTCACCTTGCGGACCAGCAGCACGATCATGAGCAGCAGGCCGACGACAAAGACGACGGTCGGCCAGCCGCGGAGCTGACCGGTGGAGCCGAGCTGCACCGGGACGGTGGTGCCGGCGGCGTCGGGGATGCGGCGCACGAAGCCGGCGTCGACGAAGCCGATGATGGTGATGAACAGGCCGATGCCGACGCTGATGGCGGTCTTCAGCTCGCCGGGGATGGCCCGGAAGATCGCGGTCCGTACGCCGGTGAGCACCAGCACCGTGATGACGATGCCCTCGAGGACCACCAGCCCCATCGCGTCCGCCCACGACATCTGGGAGGCGACGCTGAAGGCCACAAAGGCGTTGAGGCCCAGCCCGGCCGCGAGCGCGAACGGGTAGCGGCCGACGACCCCCATGACGATCGTCATCACCGCCGCCACCAGGGCCGTCGCCGCCGCGATCTTCGGGATGCCGGAGCCCGGCTCCGTGCCGCCGCCGAGCACCTGCCCGTCGCCGTCCAGCGCGAAGCCCAGGATCAGCGGGTTGAGCACCACGATGTAGGCCATCGTGAAGAAGGTCGTGAAGCCACCACGGACCTCGCGCTGCACCGTCGAGCCACGAGCAGTGATGGAGAAGTACCGGTCGAGGCCGGACAGACGGGTGGTGGAGGCGGAGGCTGTCTCTGCGGTCATGGGCAGCAGCGTGCCAGAGCCGAGTTTGCACGTTCGTGAAGGGCGCGTAACGTCGCCGCCGTGCCCCTCGCCCAGCGCCCCGATCCGGCTCCGCTCGAGACCGACGACGTCCGGATCGTCGCGGCCGGTACGGCGCTGTGGGCGCTGGCGCTCGTGGTCCTGCTGGCCCTCAAGGCGGCCGGCACCGACGTGCACGGCTGGTGGCTGGTGATGGCCGCCGAGGGCGCGCTGCTCGGCCTGGTCGGGGTCAGGTACTGCCAGCGCCGGCGGGACGCGATCGCGCGCGGCCGGCAGGCCCACTGAGGGTCAGGCCCGCTCCGTCCTGAGGTAGGCCGCACGCAGCCGGCCCTGCATGGCCCGGACCCCCGCCCCGGCCGCCGCGGCCACCACCTGGCCACCCTCGAGGACGTAGGCCCGGTCGGCGAGGTCCAGGGCCCCGACGTCCCGCGCCACGACGAGGACCGCGACGCCGGTGGCGCGGTTGACGTCGGCGAGCTGAGCGAGGGCCGGCTCGGAGGCCTCGTCGACCAGCAGCAGCCGGGGCGAACCCGTCACCTCGGGGAGGGGGCCACGCCCGTCCACCAGCACGACGCCCTCCGGCGAGCGGCCCGTGACGGTCCTGCCGTCGAGCGCGACCGCACCGGACGTCGGCCGGACCAGCCCGATGATGGCGCGCAGCGTGGTGGTCCTGCCGGCTCCCCGGGAGCCCATCAGGGCCACGACCTCGCCGTCGTCCACCGAGAGCGAGACCCCGAAAAGCACCTGCTCGTTGCCGTAGCCGGCGCACAGGTCGGTGACCTGGAGCAGCGTCATGCCGCCACCTGCTCCGGTCGGCGGGGGCAGGCGGGGCGCACGGTTTCCCTTTCGGGGTGGGAGCGGGCGGCCACCGGGGGGAGTGACTGCGGTGACTGTAGGCAAACCGGGACGCGACGGACAGGGAGGTTGCCGATCTACGCAGACCTCCCTCACAAAACCGCCCAAACAGGTCTAGGGTCCGCGGCCATGACCTCAGACCTCGCCGTCGACCAGGGCCGGCCCTGGCGCGGGCTGTCACCGGTCGAGCGCAGGCAGGCCCGGCACCACCGGCTCCTCGACGCAGGTCTGGAGCTGTTCGGCACCCTCGGGTACTCCGCGACCTCCTTGACCGCCCTGTGCGCCGAGGGCGGCGTCTCCCCGCGGCACTTCTACGAGATCCACCCCGGCCGCGAGCAGCTGCTCGCCGAGCTGTACGACGAGATCGCCCGGGACCTGATCCGGCGGGTGCGGGCGGCGCAGGCGGTCGCGCCCCTGACGGTGCCGGCGCAGGTGGAGGCGACGCTCGGCGCGGTCGTGTCCGCGCTCACCGACGACCCGCGGCGGGCCCGGGTGCTGCTGCTCGAGATCGTCGGCGTCAGCCCGGCCATGGACACGATCCGGCTGGAGGCGGTGCGGCGGTTCGCCGCCGTCCTCGGCGATGCGCACGGCCGGCTGGTGGCGGTGGGGGCGGTGCCCGCGCGGGAGTTCGAGGCGCTGGCGATCGGGCTGGTCGGCGCCATCAACGAGCTCCTCACCGACTGGCTGCTCAAGGACCCGCGCCCGGCGGCCACGTCGGTGCTGCCGGCCCTGGCCCCGCTGCTGATGGCGGTCTTCGCGCTGCCGGCCTGACCTCAGGCGCCCCCCTGGACGGGGTCGAGGTCGGACTCCGCCAGCTCGTCGTCGCCGCGGAAGCGGGCGAGCAGTGCGTGCCGCTGCGACCAGTCCCCCAACCGCCAGGCCAGCGCCCGCGCCTTGCCCTCCGGACCGACGACGTGGTCGACGTCGCCCCGGACCAGCCACGTCACCGGCACCACCTCGCCGCCGGCGGTCGCCGCCTCGAGCGCGGCGTGCTCCACGAACGCGCCCGGCGCCTCCAGCCAGGGCTGCGGCTCCCCGTGCAGCACCGGCACGTCCAGCAGCTCCGACGCCAGCGCCACGTCGAGGGTCTCGGCCAGCGCGCGGGCCTGCGCCAGCGGCACCGGCACCACGGCGTACGGCGCCACCAGCGGCAGCAGGTCCGGCCGGTCGACCACCACCGCGTCCTCGGCCGGCACCACGCCCAGCCCGCCATCCACGACGGCCCGGACCCGGTCGGGCAGCGGCACGTCCCGGCCGGCCAGGTGGGCGTGCAGGTGGCGGACCTGGTCCCGGTCGAGCACCCGGTCCTCGTCGGCCAGGCGGGCGAGCAGCAGCGCCGGAGCGGCGTCGGCCAGCCGCGCCGGCACGCCCAGCCGCTCCGCGAGCGGGTGCTCCGTGACGTCGAGCAGCCCGGCCAGTGCCGGGTCAGAGTCCTTGCGCCGCAGGGCATCCGGCCGCTGCCCGTGCAGCACCGGGTGGCGCCGGAGCCACCACAACGCATAGGGGGTGAGGACCGGTTCGAGCAGCTCGAGGGCGCGCGGCCAGGCCTCGGCGCGCACCAAATCCAGGTCGCGCACCACCAGCCCCGGCTCCTCGCCGGGGGCCAGCGACGCGAGCCAGCCGTCGAGCCCGTCCACGTCGTCGGCCTCCTCGACCGGCACGACCGCGAAGCTGCGGAGCACGCCGACGGCGGCCAGCACGTCGGGGTGCGCCACGTCCCGGGCCACCACGCCGAAGCCGGCCGCGAGGTCGACGACCTCCGCGAGCGGGCCGCCGGGAAGCAGCAGCTCGCCGGCCGGGCGGACGTCGCCGTCCTCGGTCGGCAGCGGCAGCGCCGCCAGCCACGGCAGCTCGCCGGCGTGCAGGTCGGCGGCGCCGACCAGGGCCAGCACCGCGGCGGTGACGTCGGTGTCGTCGTCCCACACCTCGCCGACCGACTCGACGGCGGAGCGCACCCGCGGGTCCTCGAGCAGGGCCCGCGGCTCGGCGTGCTGGGCTCCGAGCCGCAGCAGCAGGTCGTGCGCGGCCGCCGGCTCGACGACCCGGAACCCCAGCGGGGACAGGTCGACGGCCGCGTCCGCGAGCAGCAGCCCCCGCGGTGACGGGGCCAGGCCGCCGCCCACCACCGGCACCGGCAGCGCACCGAGCTGGTCGACGTCCGGTGGCAGCGCGGCGTACAGCCGCCCCCACCAGGCCGGCGGCCGGTCCACGCCGGCCAGCAGCTCGGTCAGCTCGGCCAACGACACCCGGCGTACCCCGAGGGCCCGCAGGGCGGCCGACCAGCGCGAGGCCGACCACGGGTGCGGCAGCAGGCCGGGCAGCAGGTCCGCCAGCAGCGCGACCAGCTCGGGGGTGGCGCCCTCCAGCACGGTGTCGCCCGGCACCACCTGGGAGCCGCGGAACGCCTGCAGGACAGCCGATCCGAGGGCGGCGTCGACCTCACCGGCGGCCAGTGGGCCGGGCACGAGGAGCAGCCGGGCCGGGTCGTCGGCGAGCGACCCGAGCAGGTCCGGCAGCAGCCCGGCGGCGTGCCCGAGGACGGCGTCGGAGAGCGGTCCGGCCTGCACCCGGCGCCGGTCCGGCCCGAGCGGCAGCGACGCCGCGAGCACGAGCGGCAGCGAGAGCGGGTCGTCGGTCGGGGTCGGCGCCCGCAGCACCGGCGGGACGCCGGCCGGCAGCGGGACGGGCAGACCGGCGGCCGAGACCGGAAGCGCCCAGGTCGCGGTCCAGCGGCTCTGGGACCGCTCCTCGACGGGCCGGTCGGCCAGCAGCGCCGGGTCGAGGTCGCCCTCCCCGTGCACCACCCGCCAGCGGGTCCCCTCCACGACCAGGTCGGCCCCGTCCGGCGTCGCCGTCAGGACCCGGTCGCCGACGGTCAGCGTCCTCAGCCCGGGCAGGACGAGCAGCAGGGTGGGGTCGACGGCCGCGAGCATCGCCAGCACCGCGTCCTTGGCCGACGGCCGGACGGTGACCCGCACCTCGGTGCTGATCCCGGCG
>JAOPVD010000105.1 GCA_025966295.1 Frankiales bacterium
GAGCAGTTGGCGCTGGCCGAGCAGGGCCGGCAGGACGCGCTCGCGGCCGAGCACCTCCAGGCGGCCGCGGCCGGCACGCCGACGGGGGACGGGCTCCCACTCGCCGCGCTCGCCGGCGGGTTGGTGCTGCTCGGCGCCGGCGGTCTGGCGCAGGCCCGGGGGCGCCGTACCGTCCGCTCCTAGGCTGGGACTCCCTCACGACGAAGGAGTGCCCGTGGTCCTCAAGGTCGAGCGCCCGTCCGACGGCGTGGTCCTGCTGACGCTGGACCTGCCCGACCGGCGCAACGCGATGACCGACGAGCTGACGACGCAGTGGGGCGCCACCGTCGAGGGGCTGCGCGGCGACCGGTCGGTCCGGTGCGTCGTGGTCACCGGCGCCGGCAAGGCGTTCTCGGCCGGCGGGGACCTGGGCTGGTTGCAGTCCGGCGGCCAGTCCATCGACGGGCTGCGCGACAAGATGCTGCCGTTCTACCGGACCTGGCTGACGCTGCGGACGCTCGACGTCCCGTCCATCGCCGCCGTCAACGGCGCCGCGGTCGGCGCGGGCGCGGCGCTCGCGCTGTCCTGCGACATCCGCTACGCCGGGGCCTCCGCGAAGTTCACCGTGCCGTTCGCGCAGCTGGGCATGCACGCCGGGATGGCCACCACCTACACCCTCACCGAGGTCGCCGGGGTGGCCGCCGCCCGCGAGCTGCTGCTCACCGGCCGGGTCGCCGACGCGGCCGAGATGCTCCGCCTCGGCCTGTGCTCCGCGGTGTACGGCGACGACGTCCTGCTGGAGTCGGTGCTCGAGCGGGCTGTCGAGGTCGCGGCCGCGGCGCCGGTCCCCACCCGGCTGCACAAGGAGGCGCTGCGCGACGGCGGCCCGGCGTCGTTCGAGCGGGCGCTGCAGTGGGAGGCGCTGGCGCAGCCGGTCACGATGGCGACGCAGGACCTGCAGGAGGGCCTGCACGCCAAGGCCGAGAAGCGCCCGGCGGTCTTCACCGGCCGCTGACCGGCGAGCCCGGGACGCTACGGAGCCCCCGGGCCCCGAACCTGCTCGCCTTCCCCTTGCGAGCGGATCCGGAGCACCGGGGGCTCCGTGGACAGCACGCTAGGAGCCCGCGGACGAGCCCGTCAACGCCGGGCCCCCGCCCCCTGTGGACACCCTTGGGGAACAGGTGTTGACGAGGCGGTGTGTCGCTGTGGACAGGCTTGTCCACGGGTTGTGCACAACTTTGTGGATGACCGGTTCGGGCCTCCTGACCTGCGGCGACGCGTCCCGGCCCTGTGGGCGGAAGAAAAGTGGCGACAAAGCGGACTGCACCGGGCCGTACGGGTGCGCGGCGGTTCTGGCGCCGGCCGCGTGGGGGTTCGCCCGGTGGGGAGCCGGGGGCGGAAGCGGCGCACCGCAGCCGCACGGGTGGGGCCGGACTGGCCGCGACAGGCGCCGAACGGCTCCCGCGGTGGAAGCGGGGGAGCTCGGGCGTCAGGCGGGGCCTTGGGTCGGGGGGCCGTCGGGGCCGTCGCCGTCCTCGCCGTAGGCGGACGCAGCGTCGTCGTCCAGCTTGCCGTCGAAGTCCTTGTCCAGCGCCCGCAGCCCGGCGTCCCAGTCGGTGGCCGGCCGGCCGCGGCCGCCCGGACCGGACCAGGCGGTCGGGTCGTCCAGGTCGGACGGGCCGGGCAGCAGGTCGGGGTGCATCCAGAGGCCGTCGCGGCCGCCGATCCCGCGGGCCTCGGTGAGCGCGGCCCACAGCGCGGCCGCCTCCCGGAGCCGGCGCGGCCGCAGCTCCAGGCCGACGAGGGTGGCGAACGTCTGCTCCGCCGGACCGCCGGTCGCCCGGCGGCGTCGTACCGTCTCGCGGAGCTGGACGGCGTGGGGCAGCGTCTTGGAGGCCGCGGCGTCCACGACCAGGTCGACCCAGCCCTCGACGAGCGCCAGTGCGGTCTCGAGCCGGCTGAGCGCGGCCTGCTGCGCCGCGGTCGGCTCGAGCTCGAACATCCCGGACGCGAACGCCTCCTGGACCGCCTCCGGGCTGGTGGGGTCGAACGAGCCGACCGCCCGCTCGATGGCCGCCGGGTCGACCTCGATGCCCCGCGCGTAGGCGTCGACCGCGTCGTACAGGTGCGCCTTGAGCCAGGGGACGTGCACGAACAGCCGCTGGTGGGCGGCCTCGCGCAGCGCCAGGTAGAGCCGCACCTCGTCGAGCGGCACCTCCAGGCCGTCGGCGAAGGCGGCGATGTTGGCCGGCAGCAGTGCGCTGCGCCCGAGCGGGATGCCGACCTCGGTGGTGCCGAGCACCTCACCGGCCAGCGCGCCGAGCGCCTGCCCGACCTGGGCACCGAAGACCAGGCCGCCGATCTGCTGCATGACCCCGGCGAAGGGGTTGGGGCCCAGCCCCGCCAGCCCCGACGGGCCGAGCATCCCCGCGATCTCGGGCGGCAGGTTGTCGCCGGTCAGGCCCTGCTCGAGGGCCTTGCCCATGGCCTCGGTGACCCGGCCCGCGACCGGGTCGATGAGCTGCTTCCAGGCGGCCGTGGTGCCTTCCAGCCAGCCGGTCCGTGACCAGGCCGCCGGCTCGGGGCCGGCCGCGGGCAGCGTTGTCACCGGGTCGAGCCACAGGTCCGCGAGCCGACCGGCGTCGGCGATCTCGCGGGTCTCCTGCGCGGTCACCGGGCGGTCGTTCTCCTTCAGCGCGGCGTCGGCGACCTCGCGGGCCAGGTCCCAGTTGACCGGGCCGCCGGACCACGACATCAGCCGCTGCAGCTGCCCGAACAGGTCGGCGCCGCCGGCGCCGAACATCTTGGACAGCCCGAACGGGTCGTTGGGGTCGGGTTCGTCATCGGGCCGGTCCGGCCCCCCGAACCCGAACGGCGGGCGGGTCATGAGCGGCGCACCGGGATCATGGGTCCAACGTAACCCGGCCAGATGCGAGACAGTGGTCCGCGTGGTTCGCCTACGGCGCAAGCCCCTCGGCCCGGAGGTCGTCGCCGTCACCGGCGCTGCCACCGGCCTCGGCCGCGCGCTCGTCGAGCGGCTGGCCGTTCGCGAGGACCTGGCCGGGCTGGTCGGCATCGACACCGTCGCCGCCCCGTTCGACGGGGTGGTCTGGCGCACCGCCGACGTCCGGGACCCGCTGCTCTCCACCCGCTTCGACGGCGTCACCACCGTGGTGCACCTCGCCACCTCGTACGACGTGTCGGAGCCCGCGGTCGGCCGGCGGGCGCTGAACGTCCGTGGCACCGCCCAGGTCCTGGAGGCGGCCCGCGCCGCGGGGGTGCGGCGGGTCGTGCTGGCCACCTCCACCGACGTGTACGGCCACCAGGCCGACAACGCCGTACCGCTGGCGGACGCCGCGCCGCTGCGGGCCGAGCCGGACGACGGGACGCTCGCCGGTGACCACGTCGAGGTCGAGCGCCTCGCCCAGCACAGCGCCCGGGCCGGGCTGCCGGTGACGGTGCTGCGGCCGGCCACCCTGGTCGGGCTCGGGCCCGCGTACGACGGGCAGGTGCTGCGCCAGCTGTCGGCCGCCCGGCTGCTGGCCGTGCGCGGTGTCGAGCCGTTGTGGCAGCTGTGCCATGCCGACGACCTGCTGGCCGCGCTCGAGCTGGCCGCGCTGGGGGCCGTCAGCGGCGGGCTCGCGGTCGCCTGCGAGGGGGCGCTGCCGCAGGCCGTCGTGGAGCAGCTGACCGGCCGGCGCCGGCTGGAGCTGCCCGCTGGCGTGGCGATCTCGACCGCCGAGCGGCTGCACCGCGCCGGCCTCACGACCGCCTCGCCGCGCGAGCTGGACCACCTGCTCGGCCCGCTCGTCGTCGGCTGCGACGGCCTGCGGGCCGCCGGCTGGGCGCCGACCTGGTGCAACGAGGACGTCCTGCTCAGCCACCTCGCCGAGCGGTCCGCCGACGCGCGCGGGTCGGCGTACACGGCCGCGGGCGCGACCGTGGCCCTGCTCGGGACGGCGGCGCTCGTGCGGCAGGCCCGCCGCCGCCGGCGCGGTCTCTAGGCTGCGCAGGTGCTGGTCGATCTCCGCTCCGAACCGCTGTCCGTCGCCGAGGTCCTCGCCGCCGTCGAGGACCCGGGCGCGGGGGGCGTGGTCTCGTTCACCGGGCTGGTGCGGGCCTCCGACGGCGGCCGCGCGGTCACGACTCTCGAGTACTCGGCGCACCCGACCGCGGTCGAGCTGATGCGCACGGTGGTGGCCCGGATCGGGGCGGCCCCCGGGGTGGTGCAGGTGGCCGCCCTGCACCGGGTCGGGCTGCTTGCCGTCGGTGACGTCGCGGTGGTGGTCGCGGCGTCCGCGGCGCACCGCGACGAGGCCTTCGTGGCGTGCCGCCGGCTGATCGACGAGATCAAGGCGGAGGTGCCGATCTGGAAGCACCAGGTCTTCACCGACGGCACCGAGCAGTGGGTAGGAACACCCTGAACGGACCTACTCCGGCGCGGGTCCAGCCGTTACGATGACAACGCCTCCCGGCCCCCGACCCGCGGAAAGTGCTCATGCCCTCCTGGCTCCTCTGGCTCAGCCCGGTGATCGTCGCCCCGCTGCTGGCCGTCGTGTGGATCTCCTGGGCTGCCCGTCCGCGGGGGCCCGTGCAGGCGATCGAGACGGTCGAGAAGTACGACCGGTTCCGGGCCGCGCTGACCCAGCCGGTGCCTGAGCCGCGCCGGCCGCGCTCCAAGGCCAAGGCCAAGTCCCGCTAGCTCAGTTCGTCGCCGATCATGGGGTTTGTGTGCGCGCGCTGAGCGTGCGCGGCGGGCACCCTTTCCATGATCGGCGCGGAGTTGGGGGTGGTGCGGCGGGCTAGTGCGTCGGGATCCAGACGCAGATGCCGTCCAGCTGGCCGCGGTTGCTGTCGGAGGCGCCGACGCAGAAGCCGTGACCGTTCTCGTGCGGCGCGGCGGCGAGGGCCGGGGCGGCGAGCCCGCCGGTGAGGATGGCGAGGGCGGCGAGCAGAGCGGAACGTCGGATCATCGCTGGGTCTCCTGGGTGGAAGTGCACTGCACGGGGGAAGCGGGAACGGTCGTCACGGGGCTGACCTGGCTGCACGGCACGTCTCGGGACTCGAACGACAGCTCGTTGTAGCCCGTGGCCGCGCCGCCGGGAACGCTGAGGGAGACCCGGTTCGTGGTCGGACGGCAGGCGCTGCCGCCGACGGCCAGCACGCCGGTGGGCAGGTCCCTCACCCCGGGGGTCTGCACCAGCGCCGGGGTGCTGGAGCAGGGCAGCCGGGTGAGCGGCTTGAGGGGCCGCTGGGTCAGGGCGTGGAGACCGGCGGGGCGGTGCGCGGAGCCGTTGGTGCCGGTGCCCGGCAGCGCCACCGTGCCGGCGCCCGTGCGCGGCAGCGCCGCAGAGCTGGCGCCCGCGGTGGTGGTGCTGGTGTTGCCGGCCACGATCGCCTGCTTGGGCGTGAAGGTCCCGGGGGCGGTCGCGG
>JAOPVD010000145.1 GCA_025966295.1 Frankiales bacterium
CAGGTACGGGATGCCCCACAGGACGCACATCGCGCCGAACAGCAACCACCCGCGACGCGACACCCGCCCACCTTAGGGAAGCCTCGCCGCCCGGCCCCCCAGCCCCCACCCCTACCCCACCCCTACCGGTGATCCACGGAACGGGCGCCTACGTTTGCGGCCGCGAAACGGGGGCGCCGGTTCCGTGGATCACCGGAAGGGGCGAGTTAGTTGACCTTGCGCTCCAGGCCCTGCCAGTACTGCTCGCGGAGCTTGAACTTCTGGATCTTGCCGGTGGCGGTGCGCGGGATGGCGTCCCGGAACTCCACCGAGGTCGGCGACTTGTAGCCGGCCAGGCCCGCCTTGCAGTGCTTGATGAGCTCCTCCTCCGTCGCCGCGGCGCCCTCCGCGAGCACGACGAGGGCCTTGATGGTCTCGCCCCACTTCTCGCTGGGGACGCCGATGACCGCGACCTCGGCCACCGCCGGGTGGTTGAACAGGCAGTCCTCGACCTCGATCGACGAGACGTTCTCGCCGCCGGTGATGATCACGTCCTTGCGGCGGTCGGAGATCGTCAGGTAGCCCTCGTCGTCCATCACGCCGCCGTCGCCGGTGTGGAACCAGCCGCCCTCGAGCGCCTCGGCGCTGGCGTCGGGCTGCTCCCAGTAGCCCTCCAGCACCACGTTGGAGCGGGCCAGCACCTCGCCCTGGTCAGAGATGCTGATCTTCACGCCGATGGCCGGCATGCCGGCCCGGGCCAGCCGCTTCGCGGCCTCTTCTGGCGCCAGGGCGTCCTCCTCGGCCCGCCGGCGGTTGATGGTCAGCAGCGGCGAGGTCTCGGTGAGGCCGTAGATCTGGATGAACTCCCAGCCGAGCTCCTCCTCGATCCGCTGGATCGTCCGGGACGGCGGCGGCGCGCCGGCGCAGATCACCCGCACCGTGTCGCGGCCGGGGACCTCGCCCTCCCAGGACTGGGCCGCCTCCAGGATCGAGGCCACGACCGCCGGCGCCGCGCACATCACGGTGACGCCGTACTTCTCGACGCGGCGCAGGATGTCGGCACCGTCGATCTTGCGGATGACCACGTGCGGCACGCCCATGCCGGTCATGCCGTACGGCATCCCCCAGCCGTTGGCGTGGAACATCGGCAGTGTGTGCAGGTAGACGTCCCGGTCGGTGACGCCGGCGTGCAGCGCGAAGGTCACGGCGTTGACCCAGATGTTGCGGTGCGTGATCTGCACGCCCTTGGGCCGGGCCGTCGTACCGGAGGTGTAGTTGATCGTGGCGGTGGCGTCCTCGTCGGGCTCCTCCCACGGCACCGGCGCGACGCCGGGACGCAGCAGCGCCGCGTCGGACTCCTCGCCGAGCAGGAACCGGTGCTTGGCGCTCACCGAGGCGAGGGTGTCCTTGAGCTCGGGGTCGATGAGCAGCACCGTGGCCCCGGAGTGCTCGACGATGTAGGTGACCTCGGCCGGCGACAGCCGGAAGTTGATCGGCACCAGCACCCGGCCGTACGAGCAGACGCCGTAGAACGCCTCGAGCAGCCGGGCGCTGTTGTGGCTGACGACCGCGACCCGCTCGCCGCGGCCGATGCCGAGCTCGTCGAGGCCGGCGGCCAGCGCCCGCGCCCGCTCGGCCAGGCCGCCGTAGGTGAGGGTTCCGAGCCCTCCGTCCTGGAAGGGCCCGGGCTCGTCCACCACCCCGGTCCGGTGGGGGTAGGCGAGCTCGGCGCGGGCGAGGAAGTCGGCTGTGGTGAAAGGCACCTTCATGGGCGCCATGAAACACCGACCGCTCAGAGGCCGCATCACTACCCTGGTCCCATGGAGGCTGGAGGGATCGAACCCGCGCGACTGCAGGCCGTCCTGGACGTGCTCAAGGAGCTCGACGATCTTGACCCGGACCACCCGGACGCGATCGCCGTCCGGCGGGCCACGGCGCACGTCTACAAGAGCGTGAAGGTGCGGCGGCGCAGCCAGAAGCGCGCGTCGATCACGGCCGCCGACGAAGAGGTCACCAACCGCACCGCCACCGGCGCCAAGGACCGGATCGACGACGAGACCCGCGGCGTCCTGCTGGAGGCCACCGCCGAGACGGCCGTCGTGGGCACCCTGCACCGTGCTCGGTCCTGCTACACCTGCAAGACCCGCTACCGCGAGGTGGACGCGTTCTACCACCAGCTCTGCCCGAGCTGCGCGGCCTTCAACTGGAGCAAGCGCGACCAGCACGTCGACCTGACCGGCCGGCGAGCGCTGCTCACCGGCGGCCGCGCCAAGATCGGCATGTACATCGCGCTGATGCTGCTGCGCGACGGCGCGCACCTGACGATCACCACCCGGTTCCCGCACGACGCGGTCCGGCGCTTCACCGCGATGCCCGACAGCAGCACCTGGCTGCACCGCCTCAAGGTCGTCGGGATCGACCTGCGCGACCCGTCGCAGGTGGTCCAGCTCGCCGAGGACGTCGCCGCCGAGGGGCCGCTGGACATCCTCGTCAACAACGCCGCCCAGACGGTCCGCCGCAGCCAGGCGTCGTACGCGCAGCTGGCCGCCGCCGAGCACGCCGCCGAGGCGCTCGAGAGCAGCGTCCCGATCGTCGACCTGCGCTCCCCCACCGCCGAGATCGAGGGCGCCATCGGCCGCAAGATGACGCCCGAGGCGGTCACGGCGCTGGCCCTCACCAGCGGCTCGGCGTCGCTGGCCCGGGTCGAGCAGGGCATCGCCATCGACGCCGGCGGTCTGGTGCCCGACCTGGCGCCGGTCAACAGCTGGTCGCAGCGGGTGCACGAGGTCGACGCCGTCGAGATGCTCGAGGTGCAGCTGTGCAACAGCGTGGCGCCGTTCATCCTCATCAGCCGGCTGCGGCCGGCGCTGGCGGCCTCGCCGCACCGCCGGACGTACGTCGTGAACGTGTCGGCGATGGAGGGCCAGTTCAGCCGGCGCTACAAGGGCGCGGGCCATCCGCACACCAACATGGCCAAGGCCGCGCTGAACATGCTGACCCGCACCAGTGCCGAGGACATGCTCGCCGAGGGCATCCTCATGACGGCCGTCGACACCGGCTGGATCACCGACGAGCGGCCGCACCCGACCAAGGCCCGGCTGCACGACGAGGGCTTCCACGCGCCGCTTGACCTGGTCGACGGGGCCGCCCGGGTCTACGACCCGATCGTGCAGGGCGAGCAGGGCACCGACCTGTACGGCTGCTTCCTCAAGGACTTCGCTCCCGCCGCCTGGTAGCGCCGGGGTCATGGCACGCTTGACCCGTGTACGACGAGTTGCTGGCGCTTCTGCAGCGGGGCGGCGCCGTCGTCCTCAGCGGGGCCGGGCTGTCCACCGAGTCCGGGATCCCGGACTACCGCGGCCCGACCGGAGCCGCCCGGCCGGCGACGCCGATGACCTACCAGACCTTCACCGGCTCGGCGCCGGCCCGGCAGCGGTACTGGGCCCGCTCGCACCTGGGCTGGCGCTTCATCGCCAGGGCCCAGCCGAACGCCGGCCACACCGCGGTCGCCGCGCTGCAGGCCGAGGGGCTGCTCGCCGGGATCATCACCCAGAACGTGGACGGTCTGCACCAGATCGCCGGCGCCCAGGACGTCGTCGAGCTGCACGGCGCCCTGGACCGGGTCGTCTGCCTCGGCTGCGGACAGCTCTCGCCGCGGGAGGAGCTGGACACCCGGCTGCGCGCCGCAAACGCTGACTTCAGCCGGGACGTCATCAGCCTCAAGCCGGACGGTGATGTCGAGCTCGAGGACGTCAGCGGCTTCCGGGTGGTCGACTGCGATGCCTGCGGCGGGCTGCTCAAGCCGGACGTGGTGTTCTTCGGCGAGACGGTGCCCCGCGACCGCGTGGACCGCAGCTTCGGGCTGGTCGACGACGCCCGGGCGCTGCTGGTGCTCGGCTCCTCGTTGGCGGTGATGTCCGGCTACCGCTTCGTGCTGCGCGCCGCCAAGCTCGGCCTCCCAGTCGCCGTCGTCAACCAGGGACCGACCCGCGGCGACGCCCACGCGACGGTGCGGGTGGACGCCCCGCTCGGCGCCACGCTCACCCGGCTGGCCTCGGCGAGCGCTGGCAGGATGGTCCGGTGATCCGCGTCGTCTTCGTCTGCACCGGCAACATCTGCCGGTCCCCCACCGCCGAGGCCGTCCTGCGACACCAGGTCGAGCAGGCCGGGCTCGCCGACGAGGTGGTGGTGAGCAGCGCCGGCACCGGCGGCTGGCACATCGGCGACGACGCCGACCCGCGCTCGTTGCGGGCACTGCGCGCGCGCGGCTACGACCTGGCGCACAGCGCCCGGCAGTTCCGGCCCCACTGGTTCGACGACCACGAGCTGGTCGTGGCCCTGGACGCCGGGCACCTCGAGGAGCTGCGCGCGCTGCGGCCGGGGGCCGAGGTGCGGTTGCTCCGCGAGTGGGACCCCGACGGTCCGGGCGACGTGCCGGACCCGTACTACGGCGGCGCCAAGGGCTTCGAGGATGTGCTGGAGATGGTGGAGCGCTCCTGCGAGGGGCTGCTGGAGGAGCTTCGTGGACGGCTGGACCAAGCAGCGGGCTGACGCCCCGCTGGGCGCCTTCGTCGCGGAGGCGGCCGGGCTGGACTGGATCCGGGTCGCCGGCGGCCCGCCGGTGCCCCGCGTCCACGACGTGACGGCCACCTCCCTGACCGTCGACCGGGTGCCGGTCGCCGCCGCCTCGGCCGGCGTCGCCGACGACTTCGGGCAGCGGCTGGCGGTCCTGCACGCCACCGGCGCCGACGCCTACGGCGCTCCCTGGACCGGCTTCATCGGGCCGGTGGACGACCTGCTCCCGCTGGACAACGCCGGGTCGCCCAGCTGGGCCGACCACTTCCGCGACCGCCGCGTCGTACCGGCCCTGACCGTGGCGCGCCGGCGCGGCAGCATCGAGGACCGGGACGTGGCCGAGGTGGAGCGGGTCCTGGCGCGGCTGGAGGAGCTGGTCCCGGACGAGGGGCCGGCCCGGCTGCACGGCGACCTGTGGCGGGGCAACGTGCTGTGGTCTGCCGACGCGGTGTGGCTCGTCGACCCGGCGGCGCATGGCGGGCACCGCGAGACCGACCTGGCGATGCTGGCGCTGTTCGGGCTGCCGCACCTGGACCGGGTGCTCGCCGCGTACGACGCCACGGTGCCGCTCGCGGACGGCTGGCGGCACCGGGTCCCGGTGCACCAGCTCTGGCCGCTGCTCGTGCACGCGGCGCTGTTCGGCCCGGCCTACGGCGCCCGCGCCGGCGCCGCCGCCCGCTCGGTGCTCTGAGCACCACCACTAGGTTGCCGGCATGGACCTGGGACTGACTGGCAAGACCTTCCTCGTCACCGGCGGCTCCCGCGGCCTCGGCCTGGCCGGCGCCCGGGTGCTCGTCGCAGAGGGTGCGCAGGTCGTGCTGTCCGCCCGCTCCGCCGACGGTGTCGCCGCCGCAGCCGCCGAGCTCGGCTGCACCGGTGTCGTCGCCGACCTCGCCGACCCGGAGGCCGCCGACCGGCTCGTCGCGCAGACGGTCGCGACGTACGGCGGGATCGACGGCGCCCTGGTCAGCGTCGGCGGCCCCCCGGCCGGCCCGGCCCTGAGCCTCACCGACGCGCAGTGGACGGACGCCTTCGCCAGCGTCTTCCTCGGCGCGGTGCGGGTCTGCCGGGCCGTCGTGCCGGCACTGCCCGCGGGGGGCGGCGCCCTGGCCCTGGTGCTGTCGACCAGCGTCAAGATGCCGATCGCCGGGCTGGCCGCCAGCAACGGCCTGCGGCCCGGGCTGGCGATGTTCGCCAAGACGATGGCCGACGAGCTGGGGCCGCAGGGCGTGCGGGTCAACGGGCTGCTGCCCGGCCGCATCGACACCGACCGGGTGCGCGAGCTCGACGGTCCCGACCCGGCGGTGCGGGAGCGGATCGCTGCAGCCATCCCGCTCCGCCGGTACGCCGACGCCGCCGAGTTCGGCCGGGTGGCGGCGTTCGTGCTGTCCCCCGCCGCCTCCTACCTGACCGGCGCGATGGTGCCGGTCGACGGTGGAGCCATCAGGGCCCTCTGAGCGGGTAGGGGTCGGCCATGACCGAGCCGAACCAGCCCGTGGGCACCGACGTGCACGCCGACCCCGACGACGTCGATCGGGACGCGGCACCCCTGACCACCGACCCGGACCAGCAGTCCGACGACCTGGACCCCAACGCGGGCGAGGGCGGCAGCGGATGACGTTGGGGGGGACAGCGCCGCTCGGGCCGCGCACCGTGCACCGCATGGGGTACGGCGCCATGCAGCTCGCCGGGCCGGGGGTCTTCGGACCGCCTCGCGACCGCGGCGAGGCCCTGCACGTCCTGCGCCGGGCCGCCGACGCGGGCGTCGACCACATCGACACCGCGCAGTACTACGGCCCGGACGTCGTCAACGAGCTGCTGCGCGAGGCGCTGCACCCGTACGACGGCATCACCTTGGTGAGCAAGGTCGGCGGCCGCCGGGACGACAAGGGCGGCTGGCTGCCCTGGAACACGCCCGCCGCGCTGCGCGAGGGCATCGAGGACAACCTGCGGACCCTCGGCGTCGAGCAGCTCGGGGCGGTCAATCTCCGGCTGATGGACGCCGCCGGGGTCGACGGGCTCGAGGACCAGCTCGGCGCGATGGTGCAGGCCCGCGACGAGGGCCTGATCGCCGGCGTCGGGCTGTCCAACGTCACGCCCGAGCAGCTGGAGTTCAGCCTGGCCCGGACCGAGATCGCCTGCGTGCAGAACCCCTACAACGTCGTGGACCGCTCCTCCCAGGCCGTCCTGGACACCTGCACCGCGCGCGGCATCGCCTTCGTCCCGTTCTTCCCGCTGGGCTCGGGCTTCGGCGTCGACGACGTCCGGGGCAACCCCTCGGTGGTCGCCGCGGCGGAGCAGCTCGACGCCACGCCCGCCCAGGTGGCGCTGGCCTGGACGCTCGCCCAGTCGCCCGTCGTCCTGCTCATCCCGGGCACGTCGTCGGTGGCGCACCTCGACGAGAACCTCGCTGCCGCGGACCTCGACCTCGACGGTCTCGCCCTGGGATAACCGCTTGCCCCCGCTGGTAGGACGAAGGCGTGCAGATCCAGCAGGTCCAGGACCTCGACGCCCTCCGTCGCTTCCACGCCGTGGAGGCGGCTGCCAGCCAGCACGACTACGTGGCGCTGCCGGCCGACCCGTTCGAGGAGCTGGTGCCGCTCCTGGAGGCCCCGGAGGCGGCCGGCAACCTGGTCCGGATGTTCGTGGGGCTGGAGGGCGACGAGCCGGTGGGCGTGCTCTCGCTGCGCTACCCGACGCTGGACAACCTCGACAACGGCAACGCGGAGCTGGCGGTGCACCCGGCGCACCGGCGCCAGGGTCACGGCCGCGCGCTGCTGCAGTACGCCCTGGACCACGTGCGCGCCCAGGGCCGCAGCCGGCTGCTGCTGGAGGCCCCGTGGTCGACAGACGGCGGCGACGGCCCGGCGTTCCCGCTGCTGCGGTCGCTCCGCGCCAAGCCGGCGCTGGACACCCACCGCCGGCTGCTGGACCTCGCCCGGCACCCGGTCGGCCCGCCGCCCGCCGTACCCGCGGGCTACCGGCTGGTGCAGTGGGTCGACCGCGCCCCCGACGACCTGCTGGACGGCGCCGCCTACCTGCGCGGCCGGATGACGCTCGACGCGCCGCTGGGGGAGCTGACGATCGAGCAGGAGAAGTGGGACGCCGCGCGCTACCGCGAGAAGGAGGCGCAGGGGCTGGCCCGGAACCGGATGCTGCTCGGCACGGCCGTGGTCCACGAGGCGTCGGGCGCGGTCGCCGGCATCACCGACATCAGCGTCAACCGCGAGCTCCACGAGATCGCCTACCAGTGGGACACCATCGTCGACCCGGACCACCGCGGCCGGCGGCTCGGGCTGCTGGTCAAGTCGTGGAACCACCGGCTGCTGGTGCGGACCTGCCCGACGGCGGCGTTCGTCAACACCTGGAACGCCACGTCCAACACCTACATGGTGGCCGTCAACGACGCCCTCGGCTTCGAGCCCGCCGAGAAGTGGACCGAGTGGGAGCTCGACCTGTCGCCCGGGGCGCCGCGCCTCAGGTCAGGTCGCTGACGGCCTCGAGGTCGGCGGTCGCCTGGTTCAGGAACTGGGTCCGGTAGAGCTCGGCGAACAGGCCGTCGCGCGCCAGCAGCTCGTCGAAGGTGCCGCGCTCGACCACCTGCCCGTCGGCCACCACGAGGATCTGGTCGGCGTCCCGCACCGTCGAGAGCCGGTGCGCGATGACCACCGAGGTGCGGCCCTGCAGCGCCGTCGCCAGGGCCCGCTGCACGGCGGCCTCGGACTCGCTGTCGAGGTGCGCGGTGGCCTCGTCCAGCACCACCAGGCCGGGGGCCTTGAGCAGCAGGCGGGCGATCGCCATCCGCTGCTTCTCACCACCGGACAGGCGGTAGCCGCGGTCCCCGACGACGGTGTCCAGGCCGTCCGGCAGCGCGCGCACCAGCGGCCCGACCTGGGCGGCGTCCAGGGCGTCCCAGAGCTGGTCCTCGGAGGCCGCAGGGAAGGCATAGAGCAGGTTCGCCCGGATCGTGTCGTGGAACATGTGGGCGTCCTGGGTCACCACGCCGACCGCGTCCCGCAGCGACTGCAGCGTCACGTCCCGGACGTCGTGGTCCCCGATCCGGACGGCGCCCTCCTGCACGTCGTACATGCGGGTGAGCAGCTGGGAGATGGTGGTCTTGCCGGCGCCGGAGGGACCGACGAGGGCGGTGAGCGTGCCCGGCTCGACCCGGAACGAGACGCCGTGCAGCACCTGCTGCGGCTCGGTGTTGTCGAGCACCGCCACCGACTCCAGCGACGCCAGCGACACCTCGTCGGCGCGCGGGTAGCGGAACCGCACGTCGTCGAACTCGACCGCCATCGCGGCCTTCGGCAGCGCGACCGCGGTGGGCTTGTCCGCCACCATCGGTTCGAGGTCGAGGACCTCGAAGACCCGCTCGAACGACACCAGCGCGGTCATCACGTCGACCCGGACGTTGGACAGCGCGGTCAGCGGGCCGTACAGGCGCGTCAGGAGCGCGGCCAGCGCCACCACGGTGCCGACCTTGAGGGCGCCGTCCGCGGCCAGCGTGCCGCCGACGCCGTAGACGAGCGCGGTGGCCAGGGCCGCCACGGTGGTGAGCGCGACGAAGAACACCCGGCCGTACATGGCGGAGGTGACGCCGATGTCGCGCACCCGGCCGGCGCGGTCGCTGAACGCCTGCTCCTCCTGCGCCGGACGGCCGAACAGCTTCACCAGCAGCGCCCCGGAGACGTTGAACCGCTCGGTCATCGAGTTGTTCATCTCGGCGTTGAGGCTGTAGCTCTCGCGGGTGAGCTCCTGCAGCTTCTTGCCCACGATCTTCGCCGGCACGATGAACACCGGCAGCAGCACCAGCGACAGCAGGGTGATCTGCCACGACAGCACGATCATCACCGACAGCGTCAGCACGACGCCGATGGCGTTGCTCACGACGTTGGACAGCGTGCCGGTGAAGGCCTGCTGGGCGCCCAGAACGTCGTTGTTCAGCCGGCTGATGAGGGCGCCGGTCTGGGTGCGCGTGAAGAACGCGATCGGCATCTTCTGCACGTGCGCGTAGACCTGCGAGCGCAGGTCGTAGATGAGGCCCTCACCGATCCGGGCGGAGTACCACCGGTTGACGAGGGAGAGCACGGCGTCGAACAGCGCCAGCCCGGCGACGAACAGCGCCAGCGCCAGCACCAGGCCGGGGCGGCCGGTGGCGGGCGGGTTGGTCCCGATGCCGTTGTCGATGATCTGGGCGAGCACCAGCGGCGGCGCGATGGCGATGATGGCGTCGATGACGATGACGACGAGGAACGCGATCAGCTGGCGCTTGTAGGGCGCGGCGAACCGGGCGATCCGGCGCACCGTGCCGGGCGCCAGCTTCTTCTGCGTCACGGCGGGGTCGCGAGAGAACGACCGCATCATCTGCATGGGGCCACCGGGCCCGACGGGTCCGACCACGGAGCACGCCCTTCAGTTCCTAGAAGGCGGAGATCCCGGTGAGCGCTCGGCCGATGATGAGCTTCTGGATCTGGCTGGTGCCTTCGTACAACGTCGTAACACGCGCGTCGCGCAGGTACTTCCCGGCCGGGTACTCGTCGATGTAGCCGTACCCCCCGTGCGCCTGCACGCAGCTGTTGGCGGCCCGGACCGACGCCTCGGAGGCGTAGTACTTGGCCTTGGAGGCGGCGAGCGCGTAGTCCTCGCCGCGCGTCTTCAGGTCGGCCACCTGCCAGGTGAGCAGCCGGGCGCAGTCGACCTCGACCGCGGTGTCGGCGATGAGTTCCTGCACCAGCTGGTGCCCGGCGATGGGCTTGCCGAACTGGGTGCGCTGGGTGGTGTAGGCCACCATGGTGTCGAGGGCGGCCTGCGCCAGTCCCGTGCAGGACGCGCTGAGCGACATCCGGCCGTCGTTGAGCGCGGTCAGCGCGACCCGGATGCCCTTGCCCTCCTCACCGCCGAGCAGCGCCTCGGGGCCCACCTTGACGTCCCGCAGGACGAGCTCGGCGGTGTCGCAGGAGCGCAGCCCGAGCTTGCCGTGGATCTGCCTGGCCTCGAAGCCGGGGCTGTCGTTGGGCACCAGGAAGGCCGAGACGCCGCGGGCGCCCGCACCGCCGGTGCGGGCCATGAACAGCGTCACCCCGGCGATGGTGCCGTTGGTGATGAAGATCTTGGTGCCGTTGAGGACGTAGCCGCCGTCCGGCTGCTTGACCGCGGTGGCCGTCAGGTCGGCCGGGTTGGAGCCGTGATCGGGCTCGGTGAGGCCGAAGCAGCCGAGCACCTCGCCGGTGGCCATCTTCGGCAGCCACCGGTCCTTCTGCTCCTGGGTGCCCCACCGGTCGATCGAGCCGGCGACCAGGCCGAGGTGCACGCTCACGATGGACCGCACGTTGGCGTCGCCGCGGCCGAGCTCCTCGATGAACAGGCAGTACGACAGCGGGTCGCCCCCGCCACCGCCGTACTGCTCGGGCACCGTCAGGCCGATGAAGCCGGTCTGCCGGAGGCCGTCGAGGGCCTCCTGCGGGAAGCGCTCCTCCCGGTCGTTCTGCAGGGCGCGCGGGGTGACGACGTCGTCCACCCACTCCTTGACCGCCTTGCGGACGGCGTCCTGCTCCGGGCTCAGCGTGAGGTCCATCGCTCCCCTAGGTCAGCGAGATCTCGCAGGCCGGTCACCTGCGCTTCCGGCTCACCCTTTCACTGCGGGGGACGCGCCCGCACGCCGACCCGCTCAGCTGCTCTTGCGCCGGGTGGCGCCGCCCCGGCCGCGGAGGGTGGCGCCGGACTCGCTCAGGATGCGGTGCACGAAGCCGTACGAGCGGCCGGACTCCTCCGCGAGCGCCCGGATGCTGGCCCCGCCCTCGTACTTCTTCCGCAGCTGCTCCGAGAGCGTGTCCCGGTCCCCTCCCGTGACCCTGCTGCCCTTCTTGAGCTCCACCACGTCGCCTCACCCTCCTGGACGTCACCAGCCTGCCGGCATGATCACTCCCCTACCGCAAACCGGGCCGGTCGAACCCACTCAGTCCACCGGCTGCGTGAACACGACGGCGTCGTACGCGGGTTCGAAGCCGAGCCCGGCGAAGAACCGCTCGGTGATGCCGCCGGCCTCCGTGCTGAGCCACACCAGCCGGGCGCCGCGCTGCAGCAGCGTGGCGGCGACCCCGCTCACCAGCGCCCGCCCGAGGCGGTGCCGCCGCGCGCTCTTGTCGACCGCGACGAGCGCCACCTGGCCGGTGGCCCCGTGCAGGAAGCCGGTCGCGACCCCGGCCAGCGTGCCGTTCTCCCAGGCCCCCATCGCCAGGTGCCGCGGGTCGTCCAGCCGGTGGCCCTGCACCACCTGGAGCCGCCGGCCGACCGTCGTCGACCAGTCGTGCGCCCGGGCCATCAGCGCGCCCACGAGCGGCTCGTCGTCCTCCGGCAGCGGCCGCACCAGGATCCCGGGCTCGCCCTCGACGAGCTGCCGCGGGTCGGTGAGCAGCATCGTCGTGGTCTCCTCCGCCGCCTCGTAGCCGCACTCCTCGGCCAGCAGGTCCAGCTCCGGCGCGCTGGAGGGGCTGGACACGAGGACCACCTGGTGCCGCCCGGCCTCGCGCCACACCAGCGGCAGCGCCAGCAGCGTGCGCTCGACGGTGCCGAGGTCGCCCTCCAGCCCGGACGCGAAGCTGCCGGTGGCCAGCGGGTTGTCCGGGTTGAGCACCACGTGCGCCAGCCCGAACCGGAAGGCCGCGCCGTACCGGACCGCAGCCAGCGCCCGAGCCGCCTCCTCCAGGGTGGCGGCGAGGCCGCTCTTGCGGTGGTCGTCGAGGTCGAGCGGTGGCACATCACGATCCTGCCCCACCTAGCCTCACCTCTGACACCGGGAGGCGGGCGCGTGGACGACAACGGCACCGGCGCACGCGTGCTCGTGGTGGAGGACGACGAGAGCCTCGGCGCCGGCCTGGTCGCGACGCTGGCCGGGGCGGCGTACGAGGTCCGCTGGGCGCGCGACAGCGCCCAGGCGCGGGCCCAGCTGGCCAGCGGCCCGGCGGACCTGGTGCTGCTCGACCTCGGCCTGCCGGACGGTGACGGCCTCGACGTGTGCCGCGACCTGCGGGCCACCGACGAGCAGGTGGTGGTCGTCGTGGTCACGGCCCGCGCCGACGAGGCGGACGCGGTGCTGGCCCTGGACGCCGGGGCCGACGACTACGTCACCAAGCCGTTCCGGACCGTCGAGCTGCTGGCCCGGCTCCGGGCGCACCTGCGTCGCCGGGACGCGCTCGGGCAGCCGGACCTGCGGGTCGGCCGCACCCGGCTCGACCTGCGGGCCCGCCGCGCCTGGGTCGATGACACCGAGCTGCCGCTGCGCCCCAAGGAGCTCGAGCTGCTGGTCGTGCTGGCGCAGTCGGCCGGCACCGCGGTCCGCCGCGAGCAGCTCATGGACGAGGTCTGGGACGAGAACTGGGAGGGCTCCACCAAGACCCTCGACGTGCACGTCGCCAACCTGCGGCGCAAGCTGGCCGACGCCGGCGACCGGCGGGACCGGATCGCGACGCTGCGGGGCTTCGGCTACCGCTTCGAGGCGGACTGAGCGGGCACCAGCAGAGCCAGCCGCAGCCCGGCGCCTTCCTGCTCGGGCTGCTGGCGCTCATCGCGCTGGGCAGCGCGGTCGCGGCGGGGGTGTCCGGGCGGCGGTTGGGCCGGGTGGACGCGTCCCGGCTGCGGGACCTCTAGCCCGGCGCGAAGGTGGCCTGCGCCCGCCCTAGCTCCGGCCGAAGATCTTGCGCTTGCCCTTGTCCACGACGGCGGCGCCGGCGTTGGCCGCCAGGTTCGCCGGCGGCTCGTCGGGGGCCTTCGGGTGCGGCTCGACCGGCGCGGCGGTCTTGGCCTTCTCCATCACCTCGCCGAGCTCCTGCAGCGCCTTGCGTCCCATCACCTCGCGGACGGCCGGGAACATCTCCCCCTCCTCCTCCTCGACGTGGTGCCGCACCATCTCGATGAGGACGGTCACCTTGGCGTCGAAGCGCTCGTGCTTGGGGTCCATGTCCTTGAGCTCGGACAGCGTCCACTTGACGACGTGGTGCTCCTCCAGGGCCTCCAGCACGTCGTCCTCGATGTCGGCCTTCTTCTCCCGGACCGTCGGGTAGAAGTGCTGCTCCTCGATCGCGGCGTGGACGCTGAGGGCTTCGATGATCTGGTCGACCACCTTGCGCTTGGTGGCGGTGGCGTTGTCCCCCAGCTTCTCGAACTGCTTGAAGAGCTTCTCCACCTCCTTGTGGTCGTTCTTCAGCAGGACGATGGCGTCTGGCACTTGAGGTCCTCCCCGGCTCGTGAGCGACTCCCTCATGATCACCGGCCCACGGCCCGTCAAACCTGCGCTCGCACCCACATCGCCGTCCCCGCGGGCAGCGTCAGCGCGTCGGCCGAGGCGGTCGCCGCAGGGTCGGAACTGACGAGCAGCGTGGCCCCCGGCAGCGCGAAGGTGGTCGTGGCCTCGCCGGTGTTGAGCACGCAGACCAGTGCGTCGCCGTCGGCGTGCCGGCGGGCGTACGCGAGCACGTCGGGCGGCCCGTCCAGCCAGGTGACGGTCCGGTCCAGACCGCCGCGCAGGGCCCGGCGCTGCGCCAGCGCCCGGCGGTAGAACGCGAGGGTGGAGCCCGGGTCGCCCTCCTGCGCCGCCACCGAGCGCTCCGCTGCCTGCCCCCCGAACGGCAGCCAGGGCGTGCCACTGCTGAAGCCGTGGCCGGGGGCCTGCGCTGTCCAGGGCATCGGCGTGCGGGCGCCGTCGCGTCCCGGCACCGTGCCACCCGAGCGCAGCCAGATCGGGTCCTGCCGAGCCGGTCCGGGTACGTCGTCCTGCTCCAGGCCCAGCTCCTCGCCCTGGTAGAGGTAGGGCGAGCCCGGCAGCCCGAGCAGCGTCAGGGTGGCCGCCCGGGCCCGGGCCCGGCCCTGCTCGCCACCGCCGTACCGGGTGGCGTGCCGGATCACGTCGTGGTTGGACAGCACCCAGGTCGGCGCCGCGCCGTCGACCTCGAACGCCGCGAGCGAGGCGGTGATCAGCCGCCGCCAGGTCTGCGCGTCGAGCGGCGCGGCGAGCAGCGGGAAGTTGAACGACTGGTGCAGCCGGTCCGGGCCGACGAACCGCGCCACCCGCTCGAGCTGCGAGAGGAACACCTCGCCGACCATGACCCGGTCGGTGTAGCCGTCGGTGATCTGCCGCCACCGGCGGTAGACGTCGACCACCTCCGGCTGGTCCCAGGCGTGCGGCGCCGCGGAGGCGTGGAACAGCGCGTCCTGGCTCTCCAGACTGGGCGGGTGGTCGGTCAGCGCGGCCTGCTTGTACAGCCCGTGCGCCACGTCGATCCGGAAGCCGTCGACGCCGCGGTCCAGCCAGAAGTGCAGGATCCGCTCCCACTCCTCGTGCACCGCCGGGTGCCGCCAGTCGAAGTCCGGCTGCTTGCGGTCGAACAGGTGCAGGTAGTACTCCCCCGAGGCCTCGTCGCGGCTCCAGGCGGGGCCGCCGAAGACCGACTCCCAGTTGTTGGGCGGCCCGCCGTCGGGCCCGGGCTTGCGGAACAGGTAGCGCTCCCGCAGCCGCGAGGACGGGTCCCGCAGCGCCTCCTGGAACCAGGGGTGCTCGTCGCTGCTGTGGTTGGGGACCAGGTCGACGATGACGCGCAGGCCGAGCGCGTGCGCCGCGGTCACCAGCCGGTCGGCGTCCGCCAGCGTGCCGAACATCGGGTCGACGTCGCACTGGTCGGCCACGTCGTAGCCGTGGTCGGCCATCGGCGAGCGGTAGAACGGGGTGACCCACACCGCGTCGACGCCGAGGTCGGCCAGGTAGGGCAGCCGGGCGGTGATGCCCGGCAGGTCCCCCACCCCGTCGCCGTCGCTGTCCGCGAAGCTCCGCACGTACACCTGGTAGACGGCGGCGTCCTGCCACCAGTGCGCCTCGGTCATGCGGAGACGCGCGCCCCGGTGACCGTGTCGAACCAGTGGATGTGCTCGGTCCGCGGTGCCAGGGTGACGTCCTCGCCCTTCATCGGCGGGTGCTTCGGGTCGACCCGCGCGACCAGCAGCTGGGTGCCGTTGCTGCCCCGGACGCTGGCGTGCAGGAAGGCATCGGAGCCGAGCTCCTCGACCAGCTCGACCGTGGCGGGGATGCCCTCGTCCGCACCCACCAGCCGCAGGTCCTCCGGTCGCACCCCGATCGTCACCTCGTTGCCGGAGAGGGCGACGCCCGCCTCGCGCGGCAGCGGCAGCGAGAAGTTGCCCAGGTGCGTGGTGCCGTCCGCGCCGACCTCGACCTCGAACAGGTTCATCGCTGGCGAGCCGATGAAGCCGGCGACGAACACGTTCGCCGGCCGGTCGTACATCTGCCGCGGGCTGGCGACCTGCTGCAGGACGCCGTCCTTGAGCACCGCGACCCGGTCGCCCATCGTCATGGCCTCGACCTGGTCGTGCGTGACGTAGAGCGTCGTGACGCCGAGCCGGCGCTGCAGGCTGGCGATCTGGGTGCGGGTCGCGACGCGCAGCTTGGCGTCCAGGTTCGACAGCGGCTCGTCCATGCAGAACACCTGCGGGTTGCGCACGATGGCCCGGCCCATGGCGACCCGCTGGCGCTGGCCGCCGGACAGCGCCTTCGGCTTGCGGTCGAGGTAGTCGGTGAGGTCCAGGATCTTCGCCGCCTCGGCGACCCGGGTGCCGATCTCGTCCTTGTTGACGCCGGCGATCTTGAGCGCGAAGCCCATGTTGGCGGCCACCGTCATGTGCGGGTACAGCGCGTAGGTCTGGAACACCATGGCGATGTCGCGGTCGCTCGGGTCGACGTCGGACACGTCGCGGTCACCGATGAAGATGGCGCCCCCGTCCACCGGCTCCAGGCCGGCCAGCATCCGCAGCGACGTGGACTTCCCGCAGCCGGACGGCCCGACGAGGACGAGGAACTCACCGTCCTCCACGTCGAGCTGCAGGGCGTCGACCGCCGGTCGGGCGCCGGGGCTGTACTGCCGGGTCGCGTCGTCGAACTTCACTGTCGCCATGGGGTGAACCCTCCACCGGCAGGTCCGTGCCGGACGATCCGAGTGGTGGGTGATGCAATGTGGCCGCGCCGCGCATGGTGCGGCAGACTCCGTCGTACTGCAAGCGTTTGCAGGAAAGGACCACATGAACGCCCGCATCGAGGACGTCGCACGGGCCGCCGGCGTCTCCACCGCCACGGTCTCGCGCGCGCTCCGCGGCCTGCCGAACGTGTCCGAGAGCACCCGCACCACCGTCAGCCGGGTCGCCGCCGAGCTGGGCTACGTGGTCAGCCGCTCGGCGTCCCGGCTCGCCACGGGCCGCACCCTCGCGATCGCGGTGATCGCCCCCTTCATGCAGCGCTGGTTCTACGCCCAGGCCATCGCCGCCGTCGAGGCCGAGCTCCGGCAGAGCGGCTTCGACGCGCTCCTCATCGGCCTGAACGACCCGGCGGACCTCCACCACGAGGGCTTCGACCCGCTCTCGCTGCGCGGCCGTGTCGACGGCGTCGTGGTCCTCACCGTCCCGCTCACCGGCAGCGAGCTCGACGGCGTACGGCGGTTGGAGCTGCCGACCGTCTACGTGGGCGCGTCCGTCGCCGGGGCGATGTCGGTGCGGATCGACGACGTCGCGGTCGCCCGGCTCGCCACCGAGCACCTGCTGCAGCTGGGCCACGCCGAGATCGGCTACGTGGGCGGCGATCCGCGGCAGCCCCTGAACTTCAGCGCGCCGGCCGACCGCCGGGCGGGGTGGATGGCGGCGTTGCGCCAGCACGGGATCGAGCCGGTGCCGGCCTACGAGGTGCCCGGCGGCTTCACCGCCGAGGGCGGCCTCGCCGCCGCCGAGCAGCTGCTGTCGCTCCCGACCCCGCCGACCGCCGTCTTCGCCGCCTCCGACGAGATGGCGATGGGCGTCCTCGTGGCCGCCCGGCGGCGGGGCCTGCGGGTGCCCGAGGACCTCTCGGTGGTGGGCGTCGACGGCCACGAGCTGGCCGCGCTCCAGGGCCTGACCACCGTCGAGCAGCCGGTTGCGGCGCAGGGTGCGCTGGCCGCCCAACTGGTGCTGGAGTCGCTGCGCGGGCAGAGCCCGCGGCGGCACGAGCACGTCGTCCTGCCGGTCCAGCTGACCGTCCGGGAGACCACCGCGCCGCCCCGGATCCGGACCGCTCTCGTTACCCAATCGTAACTTCCGATTCCTCCTGGTTTGTTGCCCGCACGTACCGCAAGCGCTTGCATGGGCCGCGCCCGGGGCGCGCACACCGGCAGCCCCCCACCTGGAGGACGCCCATGACTGCACGGACGACAGGGCGGCGCGCGATCGCCGTCACCGGGGTCCTGGCCCTGGCCCTGGGCGCGAGCGCCTGCGGCTCCAGCGACAACAAGAGCTCCGGCGCCCAGCGCGGCTCGACCGAGTGCGCCGACTACGCGCAGTACGGCGACCTGTCCGGCAAGACCGTCTCGGTCTTCACCGGCATCGTCACGCCCGAGGACGCGCTCCTGAAGAAGACCTGGGCGCCGTTCGAGAGCTGCACCGGGGCCACCATCAAGGGCACCTTCGACAAGTCGTTCGAGACGCAGATCCTCGTCCAGGCCAAGGCCGGCAACCCGCCGGACATCGCGATCGTCCCGCAGCCCGGCCTGCTCCAGCAGCTCGTCGCGACCGGCAAGGCCAAGCCGGCTCCGAAGGAGACCGAGGCCAACGTCGACAAGAACTTCACGAAGGACTGGAAGTCCTACGGCACCGTCAACGGCGTCTTCTACGCGGCACCGCAGAACGCCAGCATGAAGTCGCTCGTCTGGTATTCGCCGAAGGAGTTCAAGGACAAGGGCTACACCGAGCCCAAGACGCTGGACGAGCTGACCGCGCTGTCGGACAAGATCGCCGCCAGCGGCCACAAGCCCTGGTGCGCCGGCATCGCCAGCGGTGAGGCCACCGGGTGGCCCGTCACCGACTGGATGGAGGACATGATGCTCCGGCTGTCCGGGCCGGCGGAGTACGACAAGTGGGTCAAGCACCAGATCGCCTTCAACTCCCCCGGGCCGACGGCGGCGCTGGACGAGGTCGGGAAGTTCCTGAAGAACGGCAAGTACGTCAACGGGGGCCTCGGGGACGTCAAGAGCATCGCCACCACGACCTTCCAGGACGGCGGGCTGCCGATCCTGCAGGGGCAGTGCTCCCTGCACCGGCAGGCCAGCTTCTACGCGGCGAACTGGCCGCAGGGCACCAAGGTCAGCAAGGACGGCGACGTGTTCGCCTTCTTCCTGCCCGGCAAGACCGCCGAGGACAAGCCGGTGCTCGGTGGCGGTGAGTTCCTGCTCGCGTTCAGCGACCGGCCGGAGGTGAAGGCCTTCCAGACCTTCGTGTCGAGCGGTACCTGGGCCACCCTGGCCGCCGAGGGCGGCGGGGGGCGCGCCGTCAGCGCCAACCGCGGCGCCGACGTCACCAAGTGCCAGTGCTCGGAGATCGACACGCTCGCCTTCAGCGTGCTGCAGGACCCGAAGGCGATCTTCCGGTTCGACGGCTCGGACGCGATGCCGGCGGCCATCGGCTCCAACGCCTTCTGGAAGCAGGCGACGAGCTGGATCACCGGGCAGAGCACGAAGGACACCGTCAACAAGATCGAGGCGGCCTGGCCCAAGTAGCGGCGCACGCGGACGGGCCGGCGCACCCGCCGGCCCGTCCGCATCCCGCCACCAACGACGCGAGGGGGGTGCGGTGACCACCACCGACAAGTTCGTCAAGATGGTCGAGGCGATCGCGCTGTTCCTCGCCGTCGTCGGGCTGATCTTGTTCCTCGCGTCGCGCTTCAGCGGCCGCAAGGGCGACCGCGTCGTCGCCGCCGTCTTTCTGCTGCCGACCGCGGTGATGGTCCTCGTCGGGCTCGTCTACCCCGGTGTCCGGACCATCTACTACTCGTTCTTCAACGCCGCCGGCACCGCCTTCGTGGGGATGGACAACTACCAGACCATCTTCACGTCCTCGGACCAGCGGACGGTCCTGCGCAACACGGTGCTGTGGGTGGTCGTCACCCCGTTCGTCGCGACCGCGGTGGGGCTGCTCTACGCGATCCTCGTCGACAAGGCGCGCGTCGAGGCCCTCGCCAAGGCCTTCATCTTCCTGCCGATGTCCATCTCGTTCGTCGGCGCCTCGATCATCTGGAAGTTCGTCTACGAGTACCGGCCGGACCAGTCCGGCGTCCAGCAGATCGGGCTGCTCAACCAGCTGCTCGTCTGGCTCGGCCTCACGCCGCAGCAGTGGCTCATCAACACGCCCTGGAACACCTTCTTCCTCATCGTCGTGATGATCTGGATCCAGGCCGGCTTCGCCATGACGGTGCTGTCCGCAGCCATCAAGGCCATCCCCGAGGACATCGTCGAGGCGGCCCGGCTGGACGGCGTCGGGCCGCTGGGGATGTTCCGGTTCGTCACGGTGCCGAGCATCCGGCCGGCGCTGATCGTGGTGCTCACCACGATCGGCATCGGCACCCTGAAGGTCTTCGACATCGTGCGGACGATGACCGGCGGGCAGTTCGACACCAGCGTGGTGGCCAACGAGTTCTACAGCGAGAGCTTCCGCAGCGCCAACCAGGGCCTGGGAGCGGCCCTGGCCGTGCTGCTGTTCGTGCTCGTCATCCCGATCGTGCTCTACAACATCCGCCAGCTGCGCGCCTCGGAGGGCCGATGACCACCGCCGACGCCGCGCTGCCGGTCACCTCGACGCCCGCGGTCGCGGCGCTGGCGGAGGCGTCGGGCAAGGCCAAGCGGAAGCTGACGTCGCCGTGGGCGTCCCTCGCCGCGCTCGTCATCGCGGTGCTCTGGACGCTGCCGACGCTCGGCCTGGCGATCTCCTCGTTCCGGCCGGCCGCCGAGATCAAGACCACCGGCTGGTGGACGTTCTTCACCGACCCGCAGGTCACGCTCGACAACTACCGCACGGTCCTCAGCACCACCGGCACCGGCGGCCTGGGCAGCTACTTCGTGAACTCCTTCGTCATCGTCATCCCGTCCGTGGTCATCCCGATCTCGCTGGCCGCCCTGGCGGCGTACGCCTTCGCCTGGATCGACTTCAAGGGCCGCAACCTGCTGTTCATCGCGATCTTCGCCCTCCAGATCGTGCCGATCCAGGTGACGCTGATCCCGCTCCTCACGCTCTACGTCGACGGCGGCCTGGCCGGCAGCTTCTGGTCGATCTGGCTGTCGCACTCGATCTTCGCCCTGCCGCTGGCCATCTTCCTGCTGCACAACTTCATGCGGGAGATCCCCCGGGAGCTCATCGAGGCCGCCCGGATGGACGGCGCCGGCCACGTCCAGATCTTCTTCCGCGTCCTCCTGCCGCTGCTGACGCCCGCCCTGGCCGCGATCGGCATCTTCCAGTTCCTCTGGGTCTGGAACGACCTGCTGGTCGCCCTGACCTTCTCCGGCAGCTCCTCGGACGTCCAGCCGATCACGGTGGCGCTCGCGAACCTGAGCGGCACCCAGGGCACCGCGTGGCACCTGCTGTCGGCCGGCGCCTTCGTCTCCATCATCGTGCCGGTGGCGGTGTTCCTGTCGCTGCAGCGCTTCTTCGTCCGCGGCCTGCTGGCCGGCGGCCTCAAGGGCTGAGCAGCCGCCGCTTCGCGATGTGGTCGGCGTACCAGCCGTAGGACGCCTTCGGGACGCGCCGCAGCGTCTCGGGCTCCACGGCCACCAGGCCGAAGGTCTGCGTCCAGCCCTGCGCCCACTCGAAGTTGTCGAGCAGCGACCAGGCGAAGTAGTCGTGCACCGGCACCCCGGCGGCGACCGCGCGGTCGACCGCCTCCAGGTGGCTGGCGAGGTAGCCGATGCGGTCCTCGTCCGGCACGCCGGCGGGGTCGCGGAAGGCCGCGCCGTTCTCGGTGACCCGCAGCGGCACCCCTGGCAGCCGCCGGGCGGTCTCGTGCAGCACCTCCTCCAGGCCGGAGGCGTCGACCTCCCAGCCCATGCTGGTCAGCGGCGGCCGCGGTGCGAACGAGAAGTCCGGCGCGCCCGGGTAGGCGTCGACGTCCTGCCCGACGGCGTCGGTGGCCGGCGCCGGCGCCCCGATCCGGAACGGCGTGTAGTAGTTGACGCCCACCCAGTCGGCCGACCCGCGCACCAGCTCCAGGTCGCCGGCCCGGGCGGCGCCGGGCACCGGCAGCACTGCCGGGTAGCGGCCGTCCGCGAGGGCGTCGACCCACAGCCGGTTCTGCACCGCGTCCACCGCCTCGACGGCCACCGGGTCGCCGTCCGGCTCGCGGCGCACCGGGGTGAGGTTCAGGACCAGGCCGACCTCGGCGCCGGGCCGCTGCTCCCGGATGGCGGCGGCGGCCAGGGCGTGCCCGAGCAGCAGGTGGTGCGCCGCGTCGAAGGCGGCAGCGGGCTCGCGCCGTCCGGGCGCGAAGACGCCGGCAGCGTGGCCCAGGAAGGCCGTACACCACGGCTCGTTCAGCGTCGCCCAGGTCGGCACCCGGTCGCCGAGCCGGCCGGTGACGAGCAGCGCGTAGTCGACGAACCGCAGCGCGGTGTCCCGCGCCGGCCAGCCGCCCTCGTCCTCCAGGGCGAGCGGCAGGTCCCAGTGGAACAGCGTCGGGAACGGCCGGATCCCCTTGTCCAGCAGCCGATCCACCATCCGGTCGTAGTAGGCCAGGCCGGCGGGGTTGGCCGGGCCGCGCCCGGTGGGCTGCACCCGCGGCCACGCCACCGAGAACCGGTACGCCGTGACGCCGAGCCCCTCCAGCAACGCGAGGTCCTCGTCGAAGCGGTGGTAGGAGTCGCACGCCACCCGGGCGTCGGACCCGTCCACGATCGCTCCGGCACGGGTGCAGAACTCATCCCAGGTGGACGGGCCGCGGCCGTCGACGTCCACGGCACCCTCGATCTGGTAGGCCGAGGTCGCGACGCCGTACCCGATCACGGCGGCTCCAACGGCAGCAGCAGGGCCCGCTCGTCGGGCTTGTGCCGCAGCACGTCCTCCACGTAGCTCTGGGCCGCCGGCAGCCGGCCGACGTCGTGGCCGGCCTGCTCGGACAGGAACCACCGGTGCTCGGCCACCTCGTGGAACACCTCCGCCGGCTCCAGCTTGCCGCGCAGCTCGCGCGGCACCGAGGCCACCACCGGCCGGAAGACCTCGGCCAGCCACTCGTGCGCCACGATCTCCTCCGACTCGTCGTGCTGGTCGGTCGCCGAGCGGTAGGAGTCCAGGTCGTTCAGGAGCCGGCGGGCCTGGTTCTCCTCGACGTCCAGGCCGGTGAGCCGCAGCAGCCGGCGGGCGTGGTGTCCGGCGTCGACCACCTTGGGCTGCACCTGCACGTGGTCGCCGTCCTCGTCCCGCAGCACGTCGAGCTCCGCGACGTCGAAGCCCAGGTCGTTCAGCCGCCGGATCCGGGCGTCGACCTCGTACCGCTCCCCCACCCGGATCGTCTGCCGTCCGGTCAGCGCCGACCACAGTGCCTCATAGCGCTCGACGATCGAGTCGCCGGTGTCGATCGGGTCCATCGCGTCGTCGAGCAGCTCACCGGCCTGCAGGTCCATCAGCTCACCGATGATGTTGGTGCGGGCCATCACCAGGTCGTACGACCGCTGGCCGTCGGTCAGGACCGGGTGCTGCTCGGTGGTCTCGGCGTCGACGAGGTAGGCCGAGAACGAGCCGGCGTCCCGCCGGAACAGGGTGTTCGACAGCGAGCAGTCCCCCCAGTAGAAACCGGCCAGGTGCAGCCGCACCAGCAGCGCCGCCAGGGCGTCGAGCAGCCGCAGGGCCGTCTCCGGCCGCAGCGTCTGGGAGAACAGCGCCCGGTAGGGCAGCGAGAACTCCAGGTGCTGGGTGACCAGCGCGGTCTCCAGCGGTTCGCCGTCGGCGGTCTGGCGACCCTCCACGATCCCGACCGGGTGGACGGCGGGCACCCGCTGGCGCTCGAGCGCCCGCAGGACGTTGTACTCCCGCTCCGCCGCCCAGGGCCCGATCTCCTTGACCGCGAAGACGGTACCGGCGACCCGGACGAACCGGACCACGTGCCGCGAGATGCCCCTCGGCAGCCCCACCAGCCGCTTGGCCGGCCACTGCTCGAGTGGCAGCGCCCAGGGCAGGTCGAGGAGCTCAGGGTGCGTGGGCTCGCCGCGCACATGCAGTGCCACGGGGACAACGTGCCACCTCGCACCCCGCAGGGACAGTGGGTCTAGGAGAGCGAGCGCACCTCGGCGAGCGACGGGCAACCGGCCAGTCCCATCACGTGCGCCAGCTGCTCGGTGATCGCGGACAGGCAGGACGCCACGCCCTCGGCGCCACCCGCGGCCAGCGCCCACATCACCGGACGGCCGAGCAGCACGGCGTCGGCGCCGAGCGCCAACGCGCACAGCACGTCCAGCCCGCTGCGCAGGCCGCCGTCGACGAGCACCGGGGCCCGGCCAGCGACGGCGGCGACCACCTCCGGCAGGGCCGCGGCCGTGGACACGGCCCGGTCGAGCTGGCGGCCGCCGTGGTTGCTCACCACCACCCCCGCGGCGCCCGCCTCCAGGCAGGCCTGGGCGTCGTCACCGCGCAGCACGCCCTTCACGAGCACCGGCAGGTCCGTTTCGGCGGCCAGCCAGGCGATGACGTCGAGCGTCGCGGCCGGGTCCTGCTCCAGCTCACCGAGGGCCGGTCGGCGCGCGCTGCCGAGGTAGGGCGTGTCCCCCGTCACGACGACGGCACCGGCGCCGGCGGCGCGCGCTCCGAGCGCCAGCTCCAGGGTCGCGGCCCGGTCCCTCAGGACGTAGGCCTGCCACCACCAGGGGCCCTCGCAGGCGAGCTCCGCGACCGGTGTCGAGGACCGGGACGACAGCACGAGCAGGCTGCCGGCCTCCCCGGTCCCGCGGGCGGTGGCGGCCTCGCCTTCGGGGTGCAGCCGGCCGTGCGACGCGGTCGGCCCGACCAGGACCGGCGTACGCAGTGTGGTGCCGAGCAGCGTCAGCGCGGTGCTGACCGCGGAGACGTCCCGCAGGACCCGCGGCCGCAGCCGCACCGCCTGCCAGGCGGCGGTGGCTTCGGCCACCGAGACCTCGTCCTGCGCACCGCCGGCGAGGTAACCCCACACCTCGGCGGGCAGGGCCCGTTGCGCCGCGGCAGCCTGGTCGGCGAGCAGCGGCAGCACCGGATCAGGCCAGCGCGATGAGGTCGGCCAACGCGTCCGACCACTGGTCCTCGACGCCGTCGGGCAGCAGCAGCACCTTCTCCGGCTCCAGGGCCCGCACCGCGCCCTCGTCGTGGGTCACCAGCACCACCGCACCCGTGTACGCCGCCAGGGCCGACAGCACCTCGTCCCGGCTGGCCGGGTCGAGGTTGTTGGTCGGCTCGTCGAGCAGCAGCACGTTGGCGCCGCTGACCACGAGGGTGGCGAGCGCCAGCCGGGTCTTCTCGCCGCCCGACAGGGTGCCGGCCGGCTGGTGCACGACGTCACCGCTGAACAGGAACGACCCGAGGACCCGGCGGGCCTCCGGCTCCGGCAGGTCGGGTGCGGAGCTGCGCATGTTCTCGAGCACCGTGCGGTCGGTGTCCAGGGTGTCGTGCTCCTGGGCGTAGTAGCCCAGCCGCAGGCCGTGCCCGGGCAGCACCTCGCCGGTGTCGGGCGCCTCGGTGCCGGACAGCAGCTTGAGCAGGGTGGTCTTGCCGGCGCCGTTGAGGCCCAGCACGACGACCCGCGCGCCCCGGTCGATCGCCAGGTCGACGTCGGTGAAGATCTCCAGCGAGCCGTAGGACTTCGACAGCTCGCGCGCCGTGAGCGGGGTCTTGCCACACGGCGCCGGGTCGGGGAAGCGCAGCTTGGCGACCCGGTCCTGCGCCCGCTGCCCCTCGGTGCCGGCGAGCAGCCGCTCGGCCCGCTTCGCCATGCCCTGCGCGGCCTTGGCCTTGGTGGCCTTGGCGCGCATCTTGTCGGCCTGCGCGAACAGCGCTCCGGCCTGCTTCTCCGCGTTGGCGCGCTCGCGCTTGCGGCGCTTCTCGTCGGTCTCGCGCTGCTGGAGATAGGTCTTCCAGCCGACGTTGTACTGGTCGAGCTCGGCGCGGTTGGCGTCGAGGTGGAACACCTTGTTCACGACAGCGTCGAGCAGCTCGACGTCGTGGCTGATGACCACCAGGCCGCCCTGGTGCTTCTTGAGGAAGTCGCGCAGCCACACGATCGAGTCGGCGTCCAGGTGGTTCGTGGGCTCGTCGAGCAGCAGCGTGGTGGCGCCGCTGAACAGGATGCGGGCCAGCTCGACCCGGCGGCGCTGACCACCGGACAGCGTCCCGAGCCGCTGCTCGAGGGCGCGGGTGGGCAACCCGAGGTTGCTGCAGATGCGTGCTGCCTCGGCCTCGGCGCCATAGCCGTCGAGGGCGACGAACCGCTCCTCGAGCTTTCCGTAGCGCTCGAGGAGGGCGGCGTCGTCCGGACGCTCGCCCATCTCGACCTGGGCCTTCTCCATCTTGCGGATCAAGTCGTCGAGGCCGCGGGCGGACAGCACCCGGTCGCGGGCGAGCACGTCGAGGTCGCCGGTGCGCGGGTCCTGCGGCAGATAGCCGATCTCCCCGGAGCGGGTGATCGAGCCGGCGGCCGGCAGCGTCTCGCCGGCGAGGGTCTTGGTCAGGGTCGTCTTGCCGGCGCCGTTGCGGCCGACGAGGCCGATCCGGTCGCCCGGCTGGATGCGGAAGGTGACGCCTGACAGCAGCGCGCGCGCACCAGCGCGCAGCTCGACATCGGTGACGGTGATCATGGGTTCCTCTGAGGGACGGCAGCGGGCAGGGACGGCTTCACCAGCTCGTCCGGCTCAGTGCGTCATGGTCCAAGGATAACCGACCGACCAGGGCCTTCTCAGTGAAGGACGAGGCGATAGCCGCAGTCCCAGGACGTGTGACCGAGGAGGTCGGCGTGCCGGCGACCCCAGCTGCCGTCGGCGAGGTCCGCCGCCAGCCGGGCGATCGCGTCGTCGACGAGGTCCTGGTCGAGCAGGGCGAGCCCGCTGATCGCCTCCCTCACCGCTGGCACGAGGTAGGCCTGGGGTCGCCTCCAGTAGGCCGCGAAGAACCCGTCCGTGCAGTCGTGCGGGACCTCGAGCACGCGCACCTCGGCATCCGGCCACACCTCGGTCACCGTGGTGAGCGCCGCGAGTCCCGCCTCGCGCTCGGCCGCCTCCGGCAGGTAGTCGGTCAGGAACCAGAAGTGCTCGGCCGTGAACGCCTGGTCCCACGTCAGCACGACTTGCCTCGCGGACACGCGTGCCAGCTCAGCCAGCCCCGTTCTCGGGTCCGACCAGTGGTGCGTCGTGAGCACGGCCAGTGCCGCGTCGAAGACGTCGTCGGCGAAGGGGAGCCGCTCAGCGACAGCCCGGACGGCCGGGGCGGCCCCCGCGGGTCGCTGGGCCACCATCACGGGCGAGGGCTCGACGGCGACGACCGTGCCTGCCGGTTCGTAGGAGCCGGCGCCCGCTCCGACGTTGACCACGGTCCCGGAGCCGAGCGCGTCAGCGATGGCCCGCGCGAAGTGGGGGTCGGGTCGGCGCAGGTCGGCGTATCCGACGCCGATCCTGTCGTAGACGGCGCTCAGACGTTGAAGCCGAGCGCGCGCAGCTGCTCGCGGCCGTCGTCGGTGATCTTGTCCGGACCCCACGGCGGCATCCAGACCCAGTTGATCCGGACGTCGTTGACGAGGGGTTCGAGGGCGTTGCGGGTCTGGTCCTCGATGACGTCGGTCAGCGGGCAGGCCGCCGACGTCAGCGTCATGTCGAGGGTGACCGTGACGTCGTCGTGCACCATGGCGCCGTAGACGAGCCCCAGGTCGACGACGTTGATGCCGAGCTCCGGGTCGACGACGTCCTTCATGGCCTCGAGAACGGCGTCCTCGGACGGCTTGGCCTTCGGGTCGTCGGCGATCGTGGGGGTGTCAGTGGCCTCGCTCATGCGGTGTCCTTCTTCTGATCCGACGACAAGGCCTGGGAGGTGGCGTCCTTCCAGGCCATCCAGCCCAGCAGCGCGCACTTGACGCGCGCTGGGTACTTGCTGACACCGGCGAAGGCGATGCCGTCCTCGAGCAGGTCCTCATCGGGCTCGAGCTGACCGCGTGAGTGCATCAGCTCCAGGAACGCCTCGTGGGTCGTCAGGGCGTCATCGACCGGCTTGCCGATGACGAGGTCCGTCATGACGGAGGTGGACGCCTGGCTGATGGAGCAGCCGTGCCCGTCATAGGAGACGTCCTCGACGACACCGCCGTTCACCTTCACCCGCAGGGTGACCTCGTCACCGCAGGTGGGGTTGACGTGGTGCACCTCGACGTCGAAGGGGTCCCGAAGGCCCTTGTGGTGCGGGTGCTTGTAGTGCTCCAGGATGATCTCCTGGTAGAGCGACTCGGTCATGCTGACCAGAACTCCTGGACCCGCTGGATCCCTTCCAGCAGGGCGTCGATGTCGGCCTCGTTGTTGTAGACGTAGCTCGACGCCCTGGCCGTCGCCGGCACCCCGAACCGGCGGCACACCGGCGCCGCGCAGTGGTGGCCGACGCGGACGGCGATGCCGAGCTCGTCGAGCGACTGGCCGACGTCGTGTGGGTGCACGCCCTCGACGACGAAGGAGACGGCGCTCCCCCGCATCTCGGTCGTGTCAGGCCCGAGCACCGACACGCCGCGCAAGTCGCGGATGCCGTCGAGAAGCCTTGCTGTCAGGGCGTTCTCGTGAGCCTTGATGTTGTCGAGGCCGAGAGCGTCGAGGTAGTCGCACGCGGCCGCGAGCGCCACGGCCTGGCTGATGACGGGCGTACCCGCCTCGAACCGCTCGGGAGCAGGCGCATAGGTCGAACCGGTCATCTGCACGGTCTCGATCATCGAGCCACCGCCCATGAACGGCGGGAGTGCGTCGAGATCGCGTCCCCAGAGCACCCCGACGCCGGACGGGGCCAGCATCTTGTGCCCGGTGAACGCATAGAAGTCGACGTCGAGGGAGCGTACGTCGACGGGCTGGTGCGGCACGGCCTGCGCGCCGTCGACGAGGGTCAGCGCCCCGACCTCCTTGGCGCGGGCGACGAGGGTCGCCACGTCGTTCTCGGTGCCGAGCAGGTTGGAGACCTGCGTGAAGGCGAACAGCTTGGTGCGCTCGTTGACGACCGCATCGAGGTCGCTCAGGTCGAGCCGACCCTCGTCGGTGAGCCCGAGCCAGCGCAGCGTCGCACCGGTGCGCTCGGCGAGCAGCTGCCACGGCACGAGGTTGGAGTGGTGCTCCATCTCGGTGACCGCGATCTCGTCGCCCGGGCCGAGCGGCACCGGCGAGCCCGGGTTGCCGAGGGCGTAGGCGACCAGGTTGACCGACTCGGTGACGTTCTTGGTGAAGACCACCTCGTCGTGGGCGCCGCCGATGAAGTCGGCAACCGTCGACCGGGCTGCCTCATAGGCGTCGGTGGCCTCCTGCGACAGCGTGTGCACGCCACGGTGCACGTTGGCGTAGTGCTCCTCGACGAAGACCCGCTCGGCCTCGAGGACCTGGCGCGGCTTCTGGGACGAGGCAGCGCTGTCCAGGAACACGAGCGGATGCCCGTGCACCTCCTTGGACAGCACCGGGAAGTCCTTGCGGACCGCCTCGACGTCGAAGCCCATGATCAGACCGCCGCCGGGGTGAAGCGCGCGTAGCCGTTGGCCTCGAGCTCGTCGGCGAGCTCCTTGCCACCCTCCTCGACGATCTTGCCGCCGACGAAGACGTGCACGAAGTCAGGCTGGATGTAGCGCAGGATCCGCGTGTAGTGCGTAATGAGCAGGGTGCCGGTCTCGCCGGTGGCTCGAACGCGGTTGACGCCCTCGGAGACCACGCGGAGCGCGTCGACGTCGAGGCCGGAGTCGGTCTCGTCGAGGATCGCGATCTTCGGCTTGAGGAGCTCGAGCTGCAGGATCTCGTGGCGCTTCTTCTCGCCACCCGAGAAGCCTTCGTTGACGTTGCGGCTCGCGAAGGCGGGGTCCATGTCGAGGGCGGCCATGGCCGCCTTCTGCTCCTTGACCCAGTGCCGCAGCGCCGGCGCCTCGCCGCGGACCGCAGTGGCCGCGGTGCGCAGGAAGTTGGAGACCGTCACCCCGGGCACCTCGACGGGATACTGCATGGCCAGGAACATGCCGGCCCGCGCGCGCTCGTCGACGGACATGCTCAGCACGTCCTGGCCGTCGAGGGTCACGGTGCCGCCGGTGACGGTGTACTTCGGGTGGCCGGCCAGGCTGTAGGCCAGCGTCGACTTGCCCGAGCCGTTGGGGCCCATGATCGCGTGGGTCTCCCCCGACCGGATGGTCAGGTTGACGCCGGTGAGGATGGCTTTGTCCTCGACGCTGACGGACAGGTCGTGGATCTCGAGGGTGGTCACTACTTCTCCAACTTGACGAAGACGTCGTCGCCTTCGACGACGACGGGGTAGGTGGCGACGGGCTTCACGGCCGGAAGGCTCGTCGGCTGGCCGGTGCGGAGGTCGAAGCGCGACCCGTGCAGCCAGCACTCGACGGTCCCGTCCTCCACGTCGCCCTCCGACAGCGAGACATCGGCGTGCGAGCAGATGTCCGAGATCGCGAAGACCTCGCCCTGGCTGCGGGCCAGGCAGATCGGGATGCCGTCGAGGACGACCCGGCGGGCGGTCTCCTCCGGGATCTCGTTGAGGGAACAGGCACGCATCAGGCTGACAGCTCGCTGTCGAGGGCGGCGTCGAGCCGGTCCTCGAGGTCGGGGATCCCGATCCGGCGCACGATCTCGTGGAAGAAGCCGCGCACGACCATCCGGCGGGCCTCGTCCGCGGGGATGCCGCGGGACTGCAGGTAGAAGAGCTGGTTGTCGTCGAAGCGCCCGGTCGCCGAGGCATGGCCAGCGCCGGCGATCTCGCCGGTCTCGATCTCGAGGTTGGGCACGGAGTCGGCACGCGCCTCGTCGCTGAGCAGCAGGTTGCGGTTGAGCTCGTAGGTGTCGGTGCCGGTTGCCTCCTTGCGGATGACGACGTCGCCGATCCAGACCGTGTGCGCCTCCATGCCTTGAGCGGCCGCCTTGTAGGTGACGCGGCTCTTGCAGCTGGGGGCGGTGTGCTCGACGAGCAGCCGGTGCTCCAGATGCTGGCCGGCGTCGGCGAAGGCCAGGCCGAGCAGCTCCGCGTCCCCGCCCGGACCTGCGTAGGACACGGTGGGGTTGAGGCGCACGAGGTCGCCGCCCAGGGTGATGACGACGCTCTTGAAGCGCGCGTCACGGCCGAGCCGCGCGGCCTGAGCGGACAGGTGAACGGCGTCGTCGTCCCAGTCCTGCACGCTGACGAGCGTGATGTCGGCAGAGTCGCCGACGAGCACCTCGACTGCGCCCACATGCGTGCCGCTGCCGAGGTGGTCGAGCACCACGACTGCCTTGCTGAACGGCTTGGCGTCGATGACGACGTGGCCGTACGAGCTCTCGCCGTTGCCCTTGATGCGCAAGCTGATCGGCTCGTCCAGCTCGCCGTCGACGGTGACGAGCTGACCCTCCTTGAAGTCGCGCATCGCGAGGGCAGCGGGCCGGTCAGCGGGCACCAGTGCCGTGCCGACCAGCGGGTGGTCCGGGCCGATCGTCTCGAACTCGCCGGTCACCGTGATCGTGCCGTCGACGACAGCGGTGCCGTCGTGCAGGCCGCGCAGCCGGTACAGCGGCGTGAAGCGCCACTCCTCCTCACGGCCGGTGATGGCCGGAAAGGCGTCGGGGTCGCGCGACAGGTGGCGCGCGAACTTGCCCTCCACCAGCGGCGGGCTAGCCAACGGAACCCTCCATCTGCAGCTCGATCAGCCGGTTGAGCTCGAGGGCGTACTCCATCGGCAGCTCGCGCGCGATCGGCTCGACGAACCCGCGCACGACCATGGCCATGGCCTCGCTCTCCTCGATGCCGCGCGACATCAGGTAGAACATCTGGTCCTCGCCGACCTTGGACACCGTGGCCTCGTGGCCGAGCGACACGTCGTCCTCGCGGACGTCGACATAGGGGTAGGTGTCGGAGCGGCTGATGCTGTCGACGAGGAGCGCGTCGCAGACGACGTTGGACTTGCTGCCGACGGCGCCCTCCTGCACCTGGATCAGGCCGCGGTAGGACGTGCGACCGCCACCGCGCGCAACCGACTTGCTCACGATGTTGGAGGTGGTGTGCGGCGCGGCGTGCACCATCTTGGCGCCGGCGTCCTGGTGCTGGCCCTCGCCCGCGAACGCGATCGACAGGGTCTCGCCGGACGCGCCCTCGCCGAGCAGGAAGCAGGCGGGGTACTTCATCGTGACCTTGGAGCCGATGTTGCCGTCGATCCACTCCAT
>JAOPVD010000154.1 GCA_025966295.1 Frankiales bacterium
GGCGGGCGGTGGTCCCGCCAGCGGCCGGGACGCGATCCCGGAGTCGGGACGCGGCTGGGACGCCAAGAACATCTACCTCGGCTACGTCACCCAGACCGACTTCACCCGCACCGCCGCGGCGTCCGGCTACAACACCGTCAACGCCGGCGACCAGGTCGGGGACGTCGAGGCGATCCTCGCGGCCCTCAACCGCGCCGGCGGGCTGTTCGGCCGCCGGCTCGTCGGGGTCAACCGCGACAACTCCTCCGCCGAGGTCACGAGCAACCCGAACGGCACGTCGGCGGGCAACTGCGACTACTTCAAGAACGACAAGAAGGTCGTCGCCATCCTCAACCTGCAGTCCGGGCTGGACACCGACGTGTTCCGGTCCTGCACGGCGAAGGCCCGGCTCCCGGTCATGAGCCTGTCGATCCAGCCGATCACCGACGAGGTGCTGAAGCCGTTGAACGGCTACCTCATCCCACTGCTCGTCCCGACGTACGACCGGATGGCGCCGGTGCTGCTCCAGCGCCTCCGCGACCAGGGGTACTTCACCGGCTGGGACACCACCGCGGGCGGTCCGTCGACGACCGCGCCGGTCAAGACGGGGGTGCTCGTCACCTCCGACACCCAGGGCGCGGCGGTGCTCAAGGTCTACGACAAGGCCCTCGCCAAGATCGGTCAGAAGCCGGTGGTGTTCCGCTACGCGCCCAACGGCTCCCAGCAGCAGACCGACTTCCAGTCCGCCGTGCTGCAGTTCCGGAGCGCCGGCGTCACCCACGTGCTGTCCGACGGTGTGAACATCTCCCTGTTCATGATCCAGGCCTCGAGCCAGACCTACCGGCCGCGGTACGCCCTGACCTCGTACAGCGCGCCCCAGCCGTTCGTGCAGACGCTGGCGCCCGAGGACCAGCTCAAGGGCGCGCTCGGGATCGGCTCCGCGCCGACGATCGACGTGAACCTCGCCGACGACCCCGGCCCGACGCCGGGCAGCGCCTGGTGCCTCAAGGCGCTGAAGGACGGCGGGCAGACCTTCAACAGCGACAAGCGGTTCGCCCAGGCGATCGCGTTCGCGCTCTGCGACGGCTTCCGAATGCTCGTCGCCGCGGCGAAGGCCGGCGGCGGTCTGACCGGCCCGCAGCTGGTGCAGGGCGTCGGGATCGCCGGCCCCTCGTTCCCCACGTCCTTCGCGTTCCGCAGCGGCTTCGCACCGGGGGTGAGCACCCTCCCGGGCTCCGCGCGGGACCTCGGGTACGTCGCCGGCTGCAGCTGCTTTCGCTACGGCCGGGTCACGACCACGTTCTGACGAGGGTGGGGGGAACCTCTACGGCCTGCTGAGCATCATGGGTGGTCTGCCCGCACCGTGCGCGCCGCTGGCCGCCGTACCGTCGGAGGCATGACGACCACCTCCGCCCTCGAGGCCCGCACCGTCGCCGGCCTCGAGGTCCTGCACCGCCCCGGCTCCGGCCCGACCGTCGTCGCGCTCCCCGGGCTCGGCTCCAGCGGATGGGCCTGGGAGGCGCTCGCCGAGACGCTGCCCGACATCGACCTGTACGCCGTGAGCCTGCGTGGGCGTGGGGGCTCGCACGCCGTGGCGGGCACCGGGGGCCTGACCGCGCACGCGCAGGACGTCGCAGCGGTGGTCGCGGAGCTCGACCTGCACGACGTCGTCGTCATCGGCCACTCGATGGGCGCCTACCTCGCACCCGTCGTGGCCCAGCAGCTGCCCGACCGCGTGAAGCACCTCGTCCTCGTCGACGGCGGCATCCGCCCGCACTTCCCGCTCTTCATGGGCCCGGCGCTGACGCGGCTCACCTTCCGCACGCAGCTGCGCAAGGCCTCGGGCACCTTCACCGACGTCGAGCAGCTGATGAAGAAGGGCCGCGTCGGCCCGATGCTCGCCGACCGTCCCGACCTGCGTCCGCTCATCGTCCGGATGCTCGACCGCGAGCTCGGTGGCGTGCCCGGCGCCCGGGTCGTCCGCACCAACGTGGACCGCTGCGTCGAGGACGCGGTCGACACGTTCCACGGCTCCGCTGTGGAGCCGGCGCTCGCGGCGCTCGCGGTCCCGGCGTACGTCTTCCTCGCCGAGAACATGAAGAAGGCGGGGCAGCGGCCCTTCATCAACGAGGCCGTCACCGCGGCGGCGGAGGCCAGGCAGCCGCTGCTGAAGGTGGAGCGGCTCAAGGGCAACCACGTCACCGTCGTCTTCGCGCCCGAGGTCGCCCAGGCGGTGCTGGCGTGAGCGTCGTCCGCGTCCCCGTCCGCGGCGGCGAGCTGGCCGTCGAGGAACTGGCCGGCACCAGCGAGCCGGTGCTCGCGATCCACGGCATCAGCAGCACCCGCCGGCTCTGGGACTGGCTGCACGTCGAGGCCCCCGACCTCACCCTGCTGGCGCCTGACCTGCGCGGCCGCGGCGACAGCCTGGACGTCGCCGGTCCGGCGTCGCGCGCGCAGCACGTCGAGGACCTCGTGGCGGTGCTCGACGCCCGCGGCCTCGAAAAGGTGCACGTCATGGGCATGAGCATGGGCGGCTTCGTCGCCGTCGAGCTCGCGCACCGGCACCCCGACCGCGTGAAGAGCCTGGTGCTCGTGGACGGCGGCTTCCCCCTCCCCACCCCGCCCGGGCTGACCCGCGAGGCGCTGCCCACGGTGTTCGCCGACCGCCTCGCGCGGCTCGAGCAGTCCTTCGGCTCCGTCGAGGCGTACCGCGAGTTCTTCTGCGCCGGCACGGCGCCGCTGCTCGACCCGGCCGATCCGGTGCTGCAGGGCTACCTCGCGCACGACCTGGACGAGAGCGGACGCGTGCGGCTCTCGGGCAGCGTGCTGCTCGACGACGCCGCGGACATCTACTTCGGTGACCAGCACTGGGAGTCGCTCAGGCTCCCCGTCCGCTGGGCGCACGCCGAGTGGGCCGTCGGCGAGGGCAGCGCGCCGATGTACCCCGCCGAGGCGGCAGCTCGCTATGCCGCGCACACCACCACCGCGGTGCTCGTGCCGGGCGTCGACCACGCCGGCGCCATCATGACCAAGCCCGGTGCCGTGGTGGTGGCCGGGCTGCTGGCGGAGGCGCTGGCATGACCGCCGTGGCCGAGAACGGCACGGCCGTGCTGCTCGAGGCGCTCGGCCGGGTCGTCCCCGCCGACCGGCTCGTCGTCGACAGCGGCGTGCTCGCCTCGCTCTCGCACGACGAGGCCGAGTGGGCTCCCGCCGGGCACGCGGCCGTCGCCCTGCGCGCCCGCAGCGAGGCCGAGGTGCAGGCCGCGGTCCGCGTCTGCGCCGCCCTGCGCGTCCCTGTCGTCACCCGCGGGGCCGGAACCGGCCTGTCCGGCGGCGCCAACGCCGTCGACGGCTGCCTCGTGCTCGACCTGTCCCGCATGGACCAGGTCCGGGAGATCGACGTGGACAACCTGCTGTGCGTCGTGCAGCCCGGCGTCATCAACGCCACCCTGAAGGCGGCCGTCGCCGAGCACGGCCTCTGGTACCCGCCGGACCCGGCGAGCGCGCCCTGGTCGACCATCGGCGGCAACGTCGCCACCAACGCCGGTGGCCTGTGCTGCCTGAAGTACGGCGTGACGCGCGACTACGTCCTCGGGATGCGCGCCGTCGTCGGGGGCTCCGCCGGCTACGGCACGGCCGTGTCCCTCGGCCGGCGCACCAACAAGGGCGTCGCCGGCTACGACCTGGCCGGCCTGATGGTCGGCTCCGAGGGCACGCTCGGCGTGGTCACCGAGGTCACCCTCCGGCTGCGCCCTGCACTGCTCGGCACGCCCCGCACGATCGTCGGCGCCTTCGGCTCCCTCGTCGACGCCGGCCAGGCCGTTGCCGTCGTGACCCGCCGCGGCCTCACGCCCAGCGCGCTCGAGCTGCTCGACCGCACCTGCCTGCAGGCGGTCGAGGACTGGAAGCACCTGGGCCTGGAGGCGGACGCCGCGGCGCTGCTGCTCGCCCGGGTCGACACCCCCGGCGACGCGGGCGACGCGGAGGCGCGCGCCCTCGTCGAGTCCTTCGAGGCGGCTGGGGCGCTGTGGGCCGCGCAGTCCACCGACGACGCCGAGGCCGAGGCGCTGTTCGAGGCCCGCCGGCTCGCCTACCCGGCGCTGGAGCGGCTCTCGCCGGTGCTCACCGAGGACGTCTGCGTCCCGCGCTCCAAGGTGCCGCACATGCTCGCCGAGGTGGAGGCGATCGCGGCCCGGCACGGCGTCACCATCGCCACCATCGCGCACGCCGGCGACGGCAACCTGCACCCGCTCCTGCTCACGCCCGTCGGCGACGACACGGCGCGGGTCGCGGCCCAGGCGGCCTTCGAGGAGCTGCTCGACGCGGCCATCGCCCTCGGGGGCACCGTCACGGGCGAGCACGGCGTGGGGCTGCTGAAGATGGCCGGGATGCTGCGCGAGCTCGACCCGGCGTCCGTGCAGATGCAGCTGGCGGTCAAGCGCGCCCTCGACCCGCTGAACCTGTTCAACCCCGGGAAGGTCCTCCCGCTGTGACTGCGGTCGTCCGTGGGACATTGACGCGCATGACAGCGACGTCATGGCTCGACCTCCTGCTGCGCGAAGCCGGCGCGGACGAGATCGACGCCTACCGCGCACAGCGCCTGGCCGAGTCCGCCGACGCCGCCGCGGTCGAGGCGGAGACCCGCCGGGCGCTGCAGCTGTCCGCGCTCCTGCGCGACCGCGGTCAGCGGGTGGCCGAGCTGGCGGCGCTCTCGCGCATCGCCGCCCGGCTGACCTCGGTACGCGACCTGTCGGAGCTGCTCACCGACATCGCCGTGCAGGCCCGCCAGCTGCTGCGCACCGACGTCGCCTACCTCGCCCTGGTCGAGGGCGACGGCATGAGCATCCGCTACATGGACGGCGCCGTCGGCCCGTCGTTCGGCGACATCCAGCTCTCCCTGACCCAGGGGCTCGCGGGCCGGGTGGTGCAGACCGGCCGTGCCTCCTGGACGACGGACTACCTGGACGACGCCTCCTTCCAGCACGTCGAGCACGCCGACCGGCTGGCCGGGGACGAGCAGCTGCGCGGCATCCTCGGCGTCCCGCTCACCGCGCGTGGCGAGATCCTCGGCGTGCTGTTCGCCGCCGAGCGGTCCGCCCGCCCCTTCACCGAGAGCGAGACCAGCCTGCTCAGCGGCCTCGCCGGGCATGCCGCTGTCGCGCTGGAGAACGCCCGCCTGCTCGCCGCCGAACGGCGCACCGCCGACGAGCTGCGCACCAGCGCTGCCGCCGTCGACCGGGCCATCGTCCTGCACGAGCGCCTCCTCGGCGCGGCCGTGCGCGGCGGCGGGCCGGCTGCCGTCGTGCAGTCGCTCTCCGAGGTGCTGGACACCCCGGTGCAGCTGCTCGACGCCACCGACGGCCTCCTGGCCGGCCCCGACCTGCCGACCCCCTCGGCCTCGGGGGCCTTCCCGCCCGGCGACCTCCGGACCGTCCGGCAGGACGACCTCGTGCTCTGCCCGGTCGTGGCCGCGGAGGACTACCTCGGCTGTCTCGTGCTGCACGGCGACGTCGACAGCGCGCAGGTCCGCCTCCTCGAACGCGGGGCCCTCGGCATCGCGCTGTCGCTCGTGCAGGCCCGGGCCGTGGCGGACGCCGCCACCCGCAGCGCCGGCGAGGTGCTGGCCGCGCTCGTCGAGGGCGGCGAGCCCGAGGTGCTCGAGCGCCGCGCCTCCGCCGTGCGC
>JAOPVD010000174.1 GCA_025966295.1 Frankiales bacterium
CCGTGGTCGCCGCCCGCGCCGACGACGGCACCGCGGTGCTGGCGCTGGTGGCGCTCTCGGCGGCGACGCTGCAGGACGAGGCGGTGAGCTCGCACGAGCCGCACGCCAGCATCGTGCTCGACGCCACGCCGGCGACCGAGCTGGCCGCCGGGCGGGCGGCGCTCGAGCACGCGCTGGCCCGCCTGACCCTGCTGCAGTGCGCGTACGCCGTCGGGGTCGCGGAACAGGCGCTGCGGATCACCGCGCAGCACGTGTCCACCCGCGAGCAGTTCGGCAAGCCGCTGGCAACCTTCCAGGCCGTGACCTACCAGGTGGCGGACTGCTGGATCGACGTAGAGGCGATGCGGCTGACGATGCAGCAGGCGGTGTGGCGGCTCGACGAGGGGCTGCCGGCCGGCGAGCAGACCGCCATCGCCGCCTTCTGGGGCGCCGAGGGTGTGCAGCGGGTGGTGTCCAAGGCGGTGCACCTGCACGGAGGGCTCGGGGTCGACGTCAGCTACGGGCTGCACAAGTGGTTCCTGGTCGGCAAGGTGCTCGAGCTCTCCCTCGGCGGCGCGCAACGCTCGCTCGAGCGGCTCGGCGAGCTCATCGCCGCCCGGTGACCGACGCCCGGGAGCGCTGGTTCCCCGAGGACCCGCCGCCGTCCGCCCGCCGGACCCGCAAGCACGCGCTGGCCGAGGAGCTGCGCGGCCTGATCGGGGACGTCCTCATGCTCGACGTCGAGGCCGTCGGCGAGGCCCAGCTGGCCGAGGTCGAGGAGCGGATCGCCCTGGCGCGCAAGGCCTTCGCGGGGCTGCCCGACGTCCGCGAGGTCGGTCTGCACCTGGCCGGCGACGACGCGTCGCTGTTCGAGCGCAGCCCGCTGTCGGGCCGCGCCAACGCCCTCGCCGCCCCGCTGACGCTGGAGTTCGACGGTGCCCGCACCCTCGGGCACGCCACCTACGGCGAGGTCTACGAGGGGCCGCCCGGGCTGGTGCACGGCGGCTACGTCGTGGCCGCCTTCGACGACCTGCTCGGGGTCGCGCAGGCCGCCTCCGGCGTGGCGGGACTGACCGGCACCCTGGAGGTCAGGCTCCGCCGCGGGACGCCGCTGCACCGACGGATCGACTACGAGGCCGGCGTCCTCGAGCAGCGCGGCCGCAAGGTGGTCGCCTGGGGCACCAGCTACCTCGACGGCGAGGTCCTCGCCGAGGCGACCGGCGTCTTCATCGAGCCCCGCGGCGGCCACCCTGCCAGGCTCCTCATCGACCCGGCCCGCAACCCCCGATGACCCAGCCGGACGGATCCCTGGCGCAATAGGTAGAACGTGTTCCATACTGCGACTGCCGGGCCACCGTGCCCGCGAACGAAGGGCACACGGGTGGAGACGCGCGAGCACATCTACGTCGGCGGCCAGTTCATCGCCTCGACCGGCACCGGGACGATCGAGGTCGTCAGTCCCCACACCGAGCAGGTCATCGCCCGGGTGCCGGACGGCACCAGGGAAGACATGGACAAGGCGGTGGCCGCGGCGCGGCAGGCCTTCGACCAAGGGCCGTGGCCGCACCTCACGCCGGCCGAGCGAGCCGACTACCTGACCCGGCTGTCGCAGCTCATCCAGGGCCGCATGGACGACTGGGCGCGCGTCATCAGCAGCGAGATGGGCTCGCCGTTCTCGTTCAGCCAGATGGGCCAGGTGTTCGCGAGCACGATGGTGCTCGACTACTACGCCGGCCTCGCCTCGACCTACCACTTCGAGGAGGTCCGCAACGGCATCATGGGCCCGGCGCTGGTGCGCCGCGAGCCGGTCGGCGTCGCCGCGGCCATCATCCCGTGGAACGTGCCGCTGTTCACCGCCGTCCTCAAGCTCGGCCCGGCGCTGCTGGCCGGCTGCACGGTGGTCCTCAAGCCCGCCCCCGAGACACCGCTCGACGCCTACCTGCTGGCCGAGGCGTGCCAGGAGATCGGGCTGCCGCCGGGGGTGCTCAACATCGTGGTCGCCGGCCGCGAGGTGGGCGAGCACCTGGTCACCCACCCGGGCATCGACAAGGTCGGGTTCACGGGCTCGACCGCGGCCGGCAAGAAGATCGCCGCCGCCGCCGGCGCGCAGCTCAAGCGGATCACCCTCGAGCTGGGCGGCAAGAGCGCCAGCATCTTCCTGCCGGACGCCGACCTGGCCATCGCCGTACCGCAGGCGCTCGGCTCCGGCTTCATGAACAACGGCCAGGCCTGCGTCGCGCAGACCCGCATCCTGGTCAGCCGGGACCGGTACTCCGAGACCGTGGACGCGCTCGCGGAGTGGACCGCCGCCCAGGTGGTCGGCGACCCGCTCGACCCGGCCACCCAGATCGGCCCGCTGGTCGCCGAGCGGCAGCGCGCCCGGGTCGAGGGCTACATCGCCATCGCGCAGAAGGAGGGCGGCAAGATCGCCGTCGGCGGCGGCCGCCCGGCCGCGCAGAGCACCGGCTGGTACGTCGAACCGACGCTGGTCGTCGACGTCGAGGCCAAGCACACCATCGCGCAGGAGGAGGTGTTCGGCCCGGTCGTCTCGGTCCTGGCCTACGACACTCCGGAGGACGCCATCCGGATCGCCAACGACAGCGACTTCGGGCTGTCGGGGTCGGTCTTCACCGCCGACGTGCAGGCCGGCATCGACGTGGCCCGCAAGGTCCGCACCGGCACCTACACCGTCAACGCCTTCGCGCTGGAGTTCGCGGCGCCGTTCGGCGGCTTCAAGCAGAGCGGCGTGGGCCGCGAGCTCGGCCCCGAGGGCCTGGCCGCCTACCTGGAGAGCAAGACCATCTCGCTCCCGGCCGGCACCGTCGTCCCCGGCGTCCCGATCGTCTAGCCACCCGGGCGCGAGCCAGGCGCCGAGGACCTAGTCGGCGTCGGGGTTGGGCGGGAGCGCGGCGGTGCGCTCGGTGTCGGTCTCGAGCGGGCCGGTCTTCATGGAGCCGCCGGGCGAGCTGAGCGGCAGGTCCCGGCCCGGCAGCACGTCGTAGAAGAACACCCGGTTGTCGTCCTTGTCGGCCGCGTTCTCCTCCGGCAGCGTCCGGTCCGGGTAGATGGCGTCGACGGGGCAGACCGGTTCGCAGGCGCCGCAGTCGATGCACTCCTTGGGGTGGATGTAGAGCTTGCGCTCGCCCTCGTAGATGCAGTCGACCGGGCACTCCTCGATGCAGGACATGTCCTTGATGTCCACACAGCTCGAGGTGATCACGTAGGTCATGCGGCCGGGCCCTCCACCTGCTCCGTTGAGTGGCCAGGGAACACCGTGGCCTCCGGATCGATCACGGTAGCCGCGTTGTTCACGGCGGTCGCAGCCTCCCCGAAACCGACCGAGATCAGGCGCACCTTGCCGGGGTACTCGGTGATGTCGCCCGCGGCGAACACGCGCGGGAGGTTGGTGGCCATCGTGGTGTCCACCACGATGTGCCGTTCCTGCACGTCCAGCCCCCAGGCCTCCAGCGGGGAGATGTCGGCGGTGAAGCCGAGCGCGGCCACGATCGCCTGCGCCGGCAGCTCCCGGACCGCCTTGGTCTTGGGGTCGCGCACGGTCAGCGAGGCCAGCTCGTCGGTGCCGTTCACCGACACCGGCTGGAACGGCGTGAGCACGGTGACCGAGGAGTCCTTGAGCAGCTTCACCGAGTGCGCGTGGGCGCGGAACTCCTCGCGCCGGTGCACCAGGGTCACCGAGCGGGCGACGCCCTCCAGGCCGAGCGCCCAGTCCACCGCGCTGTCGCCGCCGCCGACCACGACGACATCCTTGCCGGCGTACGGCAGGTAGGTCGGCACGATGTACTCCAGGCCGCGGCCCTCCCAGGCCGCGCCTCCCGGCAGCGGCCGGGGGTTGAAGGTCCCGATGCCGCCGGTGACGATGACCGCCTTGGCCTCGATCGTGGCGCCGGAGGCGGTTCCGATGAGCACCACGCCGTCGCGCTGGGCGTAGGACACCGCCTGCTCGCCGAGCAGGTAGCGCGGCTTGAACGGGGCCGCCTGGGCCACCAGGCTCTCGACCAGGTCCTTGCCCTTGACCGCCGGGAACCCGGCGACATCGAAGATCATCTTCTCCGGGTAGAGGGCGGTGATCTGCCCGCCCGCCTCGGGCAGGGCGTCCACGATCGCGGTGCTCAGGCCGCGAAAGCCCGCGTAGTAGGCGCCGTACAGGCCGGACGGTCCCGCCCCCACGACGAGCACATCGACGTCGACGTCGGCCACCGGCGTACCTCCAGCTCGAATAAGAACACGTTACAGTTTTGCCCCTGGTGGGGCCACCTCAGGCGGTCTCCAGGGCCGCCGTGGCGGCGGCGACGAGCACCCGGACGCCCACTGCGATCGCGGCCTCGTCGACGTCGAACGCGGGCTGGTGGAGGTCGACCGGCCGCTCGGTGCCGGGTGGGCGGACCCCGAGCCGGGCCATCGCGCCCGGCGCGTGGTCGAGGTACCAGGCGAAGTCCTCACCGCCGAGGGACTGCAGCGTCGGCACGGCCGCGCCGGGGCCCAGGGCGGTTCGCACCGCGGCGGTCAGGAGCGCGGTGGCGGCCGGGTCGTTGACGACCGGCGGCACGCCGCGCTCGTAGGTCACGGTGGCGCGGGCGCCGTACGGCGCGACCAAGCCCTGCACCAGCCGCTCGACCAGGTCGGGGGCCTCCTGCCAGGCGGTCTTGTCCAGGACCCGCAGCGTGCCCGACAGCACGCCCTCGCGCGGGATGGCGTTGCGGGCCACGCCGGCGCTGACGTGCCCCCAGACCAGGCACAGGCCGGCACGTGGGTCGACCAGCCGGCTGAGCGCGTCCGGCAGGCCGGTGGCGACGGTGGCGAGCGCGTGCACCAGATCGACGGTGTTGTGCGGCCGGGAGGTGTGGCCGCCCGGTCCGGTGAGCCGCACCTCCACCGCGTCCGCGGCGGCCGTGATGGGGCCGGTCTTGAGGCCGACCCGGCCGACCTCGAGGGACGGGTCGCAGTGCAGCCCGAAGATGGCCGCGACGCCGTCCAGGTAGCCCTCGGCGAGCACGTCCAGCGCCCCGCCCGGCATCTGCTCCTCGGCCGGCTGGAAGACCAGGCGCACCCGGCCGGGCAGCCCCCGGGCGGCCAGCGCCAGGCCGGCGCCGAGCAGCACGGCGGTGTGCACGTCGTGCCCGCAGGCGTGGCAGACGCCGGGCACCTGCGAGCGGTACGGCACGTCCTTCTCATCCTGCATCGGCAGCGCGTCGATGTCGGCGCGCAGCACCACCACCGGGCCCTCGCTGCCGACGTCGCAGACCAGCCCGGTGCCGCTGGCCAGGACCTTCGGCGACAGGCCGGCCACGCTGAGCCGCTGCGCGATCAGCGCGGTGGTCTCGTGCTCCAGCCGGCCGAGCTCGGGACGCTGGTGCAGGGCGCGCCGGACCGCGATCAGCTCGGCCTCGTGCTCGGCCAGCCACGCGTCGATCATCACCGCGCCGCCCCGGGGGCGGTGCCGCGCCCGACCGGCAGCGGCTGCGGGCGCTCGGCCTCGAACTCGCCGATCAGGCTGTCGACCACGGCGTGCAGGTCCCCGCCGCTGGCCGCCGCCACCGCCCGCTGCCGCTGGTACGACGCGCCGTGCTCCACGACCTCCTGCACGCGGGCCAGCTCCTCCACGCACCCGAGCCGCTCTGCGGCCGGCCGCAGCTCGTGCGCCAGCTCGAGGAGGGCGTCCCGCACCGGCTGGGTCGTCTCGTCCTCGCGGATGATCTCGGCGTCCATGCCGTGCCGCGCCGCCCGCCACTTGTTCTCGCGCACCACCCAGCCCTTCGGGGTGGGCAGCGTGTAGCCCTTGTCGATCTCGCGGTCGAGGGTGTCGACCAGGCACTGCGACAGCGCCGCCACCATGCCGATCTCGAAGAGGGTGGGCAGCCCGTCACAGATGCGGAGCTCGACGGTGCCGTAGGTCGGGTGGGGACGGATGTCCCACCAGACCTCCTTGATGGAGCCGATCGTCCCGGTGGAGATCAGCGTCTCCATGTAGGCCTCGAACTCCGGCCAGCCAGCGAGCTGGTAGGGCAGGCCGGCGGTGGGGAGGTTCTCGAAGACCTTGCTGCGCGACGACGCCAGCCCGGTGTCGTGCCCGATCCAGTAGGGCGACGACGCCGACAGCGCGAGGAAGTGCGGGATGTAGGCCGAGAGCGCGTTGACGATCGGGATGGCCTTGTCCGGCGAGCGCACCCCGACGTGCACGTGCACCCCGAAGATCTGCAGCTGCCGCGCGAGCCACTGCATGTCCTCGACCAGCTTGGCGTAGCGCGGGCTGGGGCTGATGGTCTGGGTCGCCCAGTCGGTCGTCGGGTGGGTACCCGCGCACATCATCGCCAGGCCGCGGGCCTCGGCCAGCGGGCGCAGCTGCGCGATCGTGCCGGCGAGGTCAGCGGTCGCCTCCGACACCGTCGAGCACACGCCGGTGATGACCTCGATGGTGGACTCGAGCAGCTCGTGCTTGGCCTTCGGGTGCTCCCCGTCGGGGGACAGCTCGCGCAGCAGCTCGGTCGCGCCGCTGGTCAGCTGCCGCGAGTCCCGCGAGACCAGCTGCAGCTCCCACTCCACGCCCAGGCTGGACCGCGGCGAGGACACGAACGGGATCTGCATCGGCCAACCCTAGCGAGGGGTGGTGGCGCCCGGGCTGAGCTCCTGCAGCAGCCGCACGTGGTCGGAGTACACCCCGTCGACCCCCCGGCGCACCGCCCGCCGCAGGTGACAGCGGGTGTTGACGTCCCACGCGAAGGCGCGCAGGCCGACGAGGTGTGCCCGGTCCACCAGCCGGCGGCTCCAGCGCCCCTGCCGCAGGTTGACCGCGTCGATGCCCTCGGCCGCGATCACGCGCATCGCCTCGTCCGGCCGGCGCCAGGCGTCCTGCCACCGCAGGTCGGTCACCAGCCGGAGCCGCGGGTCCAGCCCGCGCCAGGCGACGCACGAGCCACGGCCGCCGACCAGCCACAACCGGCTCAGGTCGAAGCCGGCTGCGCGGGCCACCTCCACCGTCCGGGCCGCCGCGCCGGGACCGCGCATGTCCAGCGACAGGTCGAAGCCGGTGCCGCAGGCCTCGAACAGCTCGGCGAGCGCGAGCGGCGGCTCGCGCAGCCGGTCCGGGGGCCCGTGGTGCAGCACCGGCACCTGCGCAGCGTCGAGCCACACGTCGGACTCCAACCCGGTGGCGCCGTGGTCCAGGGCGTTCCGGAAGGCCTGCAGGGAGTTCTCCGGGGCGTCGGCCATGCCGCCCCGGTGGGCGAAGCCGAGGACGCCCTCAGGTCTTGTCTTCACCCTCGGCCGGGACGTGCACCTGAGCCTGCGGCTGGGCCGACCACGACGTCGTCAGCGAGCGGGCGACGTGGAAGCGGTCGACCTCGTCCAGTCGGGTGTTGCGGCGCAGCAGCGGGTAGGCGACGCAGACGGCGACGACGGCAAGGGCGGCGATCACGAGGTAGAGCACAGCGGTTGTCCTTCCGGACCAGGCGGTCCCCCCTGGACACCCTCGACTCTAGAAGAACTCCTGCGGGGAGTAGACCCCCCACACCTCGCGGAGCGCCCCGCAGACCTCGCCGACGGTGGCCATCGCCCGCAGGGCGTCCTTCATCGGGTAGAGCACGTTCTCGTTGCCGACCGCGGCCTTCTTCATCGCGTCCAGCGCGGCGTCCACGGCGCCCTGGTCACGGCGGGCGCGCAGGTCGGCGAGCCGGGCCCGCTGGTCGGCCTCGATGGAGGGGTCGACCCGCAGCGGGTCGTACCGCTCCTCGCTGTCGGCCTTGAACTTGTTGAGCCCGACGACGATCCGCGCGCCGGCGTCGATGCCCTTGGCGATCTCGTACGCCGAGAGCTCGATCTCGGTCTTCTGGAAGCCCTTCTCGATCGCGGCGACCGCGCCGCCGAGCTCCTCGACCTTGGCCATCAGCTCGCGGGCGCCCTTCTCCACCTCGTCGGTCATCGCCTCCATGACGTAGGAGCCGGCGAACGGGTCCACCGTGGCGGTGATGTCCGTCTCGTAGGCGAGGACCTGCTGGGTGCGCAGGGCGAGGGTCGCGGCCTTGACGGTCGGCAGCGCGATGGCCTCGTCGTAGGAGTTGGTGTGCAGCGACTGGGTGCCGCCCAGCACCGCGGCCAGGCCCTGCACGGCGACCCGGATCAGGTTGACCTCGGGCTGCTGCGCGGTGAGCTGCACGCCGGCGGTCTGGGTGTGGAACCGCAGCATCAGCGACTTCGGGTCCTTGGCGCCGAACTCGTTCTTCATCACGTCGGCCCAGATCCGGCGGGCCGCCCGGAACTTCGCGACCTCCTCGAGGATCGTGGTGCGGGACACGAAGAAGAAGGCCAGGCGGGGCGCGAAGTCGTCGACGTCCTGGCCGCTCGCGACCGCGGCCCGGACGTACTCGATGCCGTCCGCCAGCGTGAAGGCGATCTCCTGCGTGGGCGTCGCCCCGGCCTCGGCCATGTGGTAGCCGGAGATCGAGATGGTGTTCCACTTCGGGATCTCCGCGCGGCAGTACTCGAAGATGTTCGTGATCAGGCGCAGCGAGTGCCCTGGCGGGTAGATGTAGGTACCGCGGGCGATGTACTCCTTGAGCACGTCGTTCTGGATGGTGCCGGTGATCTTGTCCCCGGCGATGCCGTTCTCCTCGGCCACCAGCTGGTACATCAGCAGCAGCACCGACGCCGGCGCGTTGATGGTCATCGAGGTCGAGACCTGGTCCAGCGGGATCTGGTCGAACAGCACCCGCATGTCCTCGAGCGAGTCGATGGCCACCCCGACCTTGCCGACCTCGCCGTGCGCCACCGGGTCGTCGGAGTCGTAGCCCATCTGCGTCGGCAGGTCGAAGGCCACGCTCAGACCGCCGGTACCCTGGTCAACGAGGTGCCGGTACCGCTCGTTCGACTCCTTGGCGGTCCCGAAGCCGGCGTACTGGCGCATCGTCCAGGGACGGCCGGTGTACATGCTCGGGTAGACGCCTCGGGTGAAGGGGTACTGGCCCGGCGTGCCCAGCCGCTCCTCCAGCCCCGGAGCGAGGTCATCGGCCGTGTACAGCGGCTCGATCGGGAACCCGGACTCGGACTGGCGCGTCATCTAGCTGCTCCTTGTCGAATGCCTGCGTCACGGAGACTACGGAGGGGGCCGAGCGGATTGGGTAGGAGGTAGGCATGGACCGGCTCATCGCCGAGCGCTACCGGCTGCTCAGCCCCCTCGGCTCGGGGGGCATGGGCACCGTCTGGCGCGCGGAGGACGAGCTCCTGCACCGCGAGGTGGCGGTCAAGGAGGTGCTGCTCCCGGCCGGCTTGCCCGAGGCCGAGCGCGAGCAGCTGCGGGAGCGCACCCGCCGGGAGGCCCGGCACGCGGCCCGGCTCGACTCCCCCCACGCCGTGACCGTCTACGACGTCGTCGAGCAGGACGGCCAGCCGTTCCTGGTGATGGAGCTGGTCGAGGCGCAGACGCTCTCGCAGGTGGTGCGCGGCACCGGCCCGCTGCCGCCGCGGCGGGTGGCCGAGATCGGCCTGGCGGTGCTCTCGGCGCTGGACGCCGCACACGCGCAGGGCATCGTCCACCGCGACGTCAAGCCGTCCAACGTGCTGCTGCGCCCCGACGGCCGGGTCGTGCTGTCCGACTTCGGCATCGCCCGGGCCACCGGCGACGCCGCGCTCACCAGTACCGGGCAGCTGCTGGGCTCGCCGTCCTACATCGCGCCCGAGCGGGCCCGCGGCCTCGCTCCGACCGCGGCCTCCGACCTGTGGTCGCTCGGCGCCACCCTGTTCACCGCCGTCGAGGGCCGGGCGCCCTACGACACCGGCGACGCGCTCACGACGATGACGGCGATCGTGGCCGGGGAGCCGGTCCCGTTCGCGCTCGCCGGCCCGCTCCAGCCGGTGCTCGCCGGGCTGCTCGAGCGGGACCCGGCGGCCCGCCTGGACGCCCACGGCGCCCGCCGCGGCCTCGAGC
>JAOPVD010000176.1 GCA_025966295.1 Frankiales bacterium
CGGGCCAGCGGCGCCCGGGCCCAGGCCGCGTCCCGGCCGGCCGTCAGCCGGACGAGCAGCGCCCGAGCGCTCTCGTGCGGCCAGTCGGTGAGGGCCAGCGCCCCGCCGTGCCGGCGGACCCGGAACCCGCCGAGGGTGCCGATCTCCACGGGCGCCGCGCCCAGGGCGACGTCGATGCCCCGGGCCAGGTGCGCGGCCTGCTCCGCCAGCGCCCGGGCACCGAGCGAGCGGGCCAGCTGCTGGATCTGCGCGACGGCGGTCAGCCCCGCTGCGCTGTGGTCGCGGCGGGCCTGCTCGAGCCCGACCCGGGCCCGCCACACCGGCGCGCCCACCTGCTCGAGCAGCGTGGCGGCCTCCGCCAGCCGCGGGTCGTCCGGCCGCTGCTCGGGGTCGGTCCGTGCGATCAGGTGCAGCGCCTCGGCCCGTCCCAGGCGGTCGCGCCGCTGGACGGCGTCGGCGTGCGCCTCCTCGGCCAACCGGGCGGCCTCCCCAGGCCGCCCGCCCGCCAGTGCCACCCACCCGCCGGCCAGCAGCGCGCCGACCCGCGCCAGCCCGGAGTCGAAGGCCAGGGCCTGCTCGGCCAGCTGCTGTGCGCGCTCGGTGTCGGTCTCGGCCAGCAGCTGGGCCAGGCCGCAGAGCGCCGGCACGAGCAGCGGCACCTCACCGGTCTGCCGGCCGGCGGCGATCGCCTCCTCGTAGGACTGGCGCGACATGGTGAGGTAGCCGCGGTGCCGGTAGACGTGCCCGAGCTGCACCACCGCGGCGCTGACGCTGGACGAGCCGGCGGCCCTGCCGAGGTCGCGCGCCTTCTCCAGGTCGGCGGTGGCGGCGTCCAGCTGCCCCAGGTGCAGCCGCACCTCGCCCCGGTTGGCCAGCGCGAGCGAGAGGTAGAAGCGCAACCCGCCGGCCTCGGCCAGCTCGATGGCGATCTCGAGCTCCTCCAGCGCGGCCGCCAGCTCGCCCTCCTCGAGCAGCCGCGAGCCGCGGTTGTTGCGGATCCGCACGACCTGCATCAGGTCGCCGGCCCGCTCGGCCTGCTCCAGGGCCACGTCGTAGTGCCGCCGGTTCGCGTCCCGGTCGCCCTCGTGCGCGGCGAGCAGCGCCAGGACCGTGTGCGCGGCGGCCAGCGCGGCGGGGTCGTCGAGCCGCTCGGCGAGCACCAGCGCCGGCTCCGCGACCTGCCGGCCGTCCGCGACCTCGCCGCGGGCCCAGTGGACGGTGGCCTGCCAGGCCAGCTGCAGCGCGACGTCGACGGTGTCGGCCGGTGGCCCACCGCGGGTGAGGACCGCGAGGGCCTGCTCGAGGTCGCCGAGCTGGTAGTGCAGGTAGCCGGTGCGCCAGGCCAGCCACGGGCTCAGCACCTCCCGACCGGCCCCCGCCGCGAGGTAGCAGGCGAGCGCCCGGTCGGTGTCGCCCAGGCTGTCGTGCACCGCCCCCTCGACCTCGTGCAGGTCGGCGTCGCGGTCCTGCTCCGGTACCAGCGCGAGCGCCTCGAGGACCCGCGCGGCGCGGCCGGCCCCGACCAGGTCGCGGCCGTGCGCCCGCAGCAGCCGGGCGGTCCAGGCGGCGTCGCCCAGGTCGACCGCACAGCGCAGCGCGCTCTCGGCCTGGCCGTGCTGCTCCAACCACTCGCCGCCGGCCCGCACCAGCGCCGGGCGCTCCCGCGGATCCACAGGCAGGTGCTGCCGCAGGTAGTCCCTCAGCAGCCGCGGGATCGCCAGCCAGTCGGTGGCGCCGTACCGGATGACCAGACCGCGCCGCTCGAGCCCGGCGATGGTGTCCGCGGCGCCGGCGCACCCCAGCGCCTCGGCCAGCTCGGCCGTGAACCGGTCGTACGGCGCCACCACCGAGGCCAGGCGCCGGGTCGGCTCCGGCTCGCCCTGCAGCAGCTCGGCGGCCAGGGTGAGCAGTTCCGGCGCGCCCTGCTCCTGCAGCGCGGCGCGGGCGTCGGGGGTGCTGCGCGCCAACCGCTCGGCGGCAAGCCGGACCGCGGCCGGCCTGCGCCCGAGCAGCGCCCGGACGCTCTCGACGTCACCCTCGTCGCCGACCACCGCGCGGAACAGCTGGGCCATCTCGTCGTCGTCGAAGGCCAGGTCGGCCCCGCCCAAAAGCTGCACCTCGTCGCCGAGGCGGTCGACGGAGAACGGCAGGGGCTGCCGGCTCAGCAGCAGCAGGTGCAGGCACACCGGCGCCTGCCGGACGAGCGCCTCGACGAAGCGGCCGGCCGGTGCGTCCAGCAGGTGCGCGTCGTCGACGACGAACACCAGCTGCAGGTTCGGCACCGACTCCAGGGCCGCGCACAGCAGGCCCGCGAGACCGGCGACGCGTTCGGCGTCCGATCCGGGGGTCGCGGCCGTCACGAGCGCGAGCCGGGAGGCCTCCGCGGGCGCACCGTCGCGGAGGGCGTCCACGAACGCACCGGCCAGGCCCGGGACGTCGCGCACCCGGGGCCGTAGGACGACGACGTCCGGCTGCGCCGGGCGCACCAGCCACTGCTTGAGCAGGACCGACTTGCCGAAGCCGGCGTCCGCGACCACGGCGGTGAGGCGGTGTGCGGTGACCGCGTCGAGGCGCGCGAGAAGCCGCGTGCGCAGCACCACGCCCGTCACCTCGCCAGCCCCCCTTCGGCCGCCCGCAGTGTTCCTCCCCGGCCCGCGCAGCAGCAATCGCGTGGCCTCTCAGGTTCGCGTCACGCGGGCCGCACCGCGGCGGCGACCGCAGCCCGCGCTTCGCGGCCGTCGCAGGCGGCGAGCGCCAGGGCGGCCAGCCGCTCGCAGTCGGCCTTGGTCTGGCCGGCGAGCGCGGCCCGGACCTCCGCCACCGAGCCGGGCGCCATGGACAGGCTGGTCACGCCCAGACCGACCAGGACCGGGGCGAGCAGCGGGTCGCTGGCGGCCTCGCCGCAGACCCCGACCGGCTTGCCGTGCTCGATGCCCGCGGCGGCAGTCAGCCGCACCAGCTCCAGCAGCGCGGGCTGCCAGGGGTCGAGCAGCTCGGCGAGCTCGCCCGCCATGCGGTCGGAGGCGAAGGCGTACTGCGCCAGGTCGTTGGTGCCGAGGCTGAGGAAGTCGCAGCCGGCCAGCACCTGCGAGGCGCGCAGCGCGGCCGCGGGGACCTCCACCATCGACCCGGCCACCGGCAGTCCCCTGGCCTTGCAGAGCACCGCGAAGTCGGCGGCCTCCTTGGGCGTGGACACCATCGGGGCCATCACCCACACCTGGGCCCCGGTCCGGCGGGCGGCGGCCGCGAGGGCGTCCAGCTGCCGGTCCAGCAGCTCGGGCATCCGGCGGGCGGTCCGCAGCCCGCGGACCCCGAGCGCCGGGTTGGGCTCGTCCGCGACGGTGATGAACGCCAGCGGCTTGTCGGCGCCGGCGTCGAGGGTGCGGACCACGACCTTGCGGCCGGCGAAGGCCTCGAAGACCCGCGTGTAGCTCGCCTGCTGCTCCTCCACCGTCGGCTCGTCGGGACGGTCCAGGAACAGGAACTCGGTGCGGAACAGGCCCACGCCCTCCGCGTCGACCATGGCCGCGGCCGCGAGCCCGCTGTCCGCCCCGATGTTGACCAGCAGCTGTACGGCGTGCCCGTCGGCGGTCCGCCCCGGGCCGCTGGAGCGCGCGAACACGTCGCGGCGGGCCTGCTCGGTGGCCAGCGCCTGCCGCACGACGGCGTCCTCCGGGCTGAGCAGGACCACGCCGGCCCCGCCGTCGACGAGCACCGCCTGGCCGTCGGCCAGCGCACCGGCACCCTGGCAGGCCACCACCGCCGGCAAGCCGAGCGACTTGGCGAGGATCGCGGTGTGGCTGGTCGGGCCGCCCTCCTCGGTCACGAGCGCGAGCACGACTGACGGGTCGAGGCCCGCCGTGTCGGCCGGCGCCAGGTCACCGGCGACCAGCACGAACGGGTGGCCCGGTTCCGGCACACCGGGCACCGGCAGCCCGAGAACCCCTGCCACAGCGCGGTTCTTGAGGTCGTCGAGGTCGGCGACCCGCTCCGCCATGTAGGGGCCGGCTGCCGCCAGCGCCGACCGGAACAGGTCGAAGGCCGCGACCAGCGCGTGCGCCGCGCTGTCGCCCTGGGCGGTGGCGGCCGCCACCGCGTCCGACAGGGACGGGTCGCGGGCCATCATGCCCTGGGCGAGCAGCACGCCGGCGGCCTCACCCCCGACCTGCGCGGCCTTGGCGTCGAGGAAGGCGGCCACCTGCTCGAGGGCCCGCAGCGCAGCCGCCGTCTCGCTGGCGGCGTCGCCCTCCGGGCGGAGGTCGGCGGGCACCACTGGTGGCGCAGCCATCCGCAGCACCGTGCCGTAGGCCACGCCGGGGCTGACGCCCAGACCGGTGAGCTCGTCCGCCACGGCTCAGCCCTCCGCGGCGTCGTGGTCGGTCTCGAGGACCGTGACGAGGGCGTCCAGCGCCGCGTCGGCACCGTCGCCCTCCGCGGCGATGACCACCTGGTCGCCGCCGCGGGCGTCCAGCGCCAGCACCGACAGGATGCTGCGGGCGTTCACGGGGTCGCCGCCGTCCTTGGCGATGGTGACCGGGACCGGTGCGGCCGTGGCCGCCTGCACGAACAAGGCCGCGGGACGGGCGTGCAGGCCGACCTTGGAGCCGATGACGACGCGACGCTCAGGCATGTCTGTTCCTCTCAGGCCGTCGCCACGGCGGGCGCGGACGTGGTGGTGGCCTGCTCGCTCGGCAGGGTGATGGTCTTGCGCCCGGTGGACTTCAGCGCGACGACGGTGGCGGCGCTGACGAGGACACCGGCCGCGATGGCGAGCAGGTAGAGCCCCGGCTTGCCGACCAGGCCCACCACCCAGATGCCGCCGTGCGGCGCCAGGGAGGTGGCGTGCACGGCCATCGACAGCGCGCCGGTCACGGCGCTGCCGGCCATGAGCGACGGGATGACCCGCAGCGGATCACCGGCGGCGAACGGGATCGCGCCCTCGGTGATGAAGGACGCGCCGAGCAGCCAGCCGGCCTCGCCGGCCTTGCGCTCGCTGTCGGTGAACAGCTTCGGCCGGACCACGGTGGCGAGCGCCATCGCGATCGGCGGCGTCATGCCGGCGGCCATCACCGCGGCCATCACCTCGTAGTTGCCGCTCTGCAGACCGGCCAGGCCGAAGGTGTACGCCACCTTGTTCACCGGGCCGCCCATGTCGAAGGCCATCATCAGCCCCAGCACCAGGCCGAGCACGACGGCGTTGCCGCCGTTGAGGTCGTTCAGCGCGGACGTCAGGCTGGTCTGCGCGGAGGTGATCGGCTTGCCGACCACCAGCGTCATCACCAGGCCGACGGCCACGGTCGCGAGCAGCGGGATGACGACCACCGGCATGATGCCGGCCACCGCCTTCGGCACCCGGACCCGCTTGAGGGCCAGCACCACCGCACCGGCGAGCAGGCCGGACACCAGCCCGCCGAGGAAGCCGGCACCGATCGCGCCGGCGATGATGCCGCCGACGATGCCGGGCACCAGGCCGAGCCGGTCGGCCATCGCGTACGCGATGAAGCCCGACAGCGCCGGCACCAGCATGAAGAAGGCCAGCTTGCCGATGAGGAACAGCAGCCCGGCGTACCCGGCGGCGCCGATCACCTGGTCCACGTCGAAGTGGTCCAGCGGGCTGCCGCCGTCGAACACGCCCTTGTAGGTGACGCCGTCGAAAGTGCCGCCGTAGACCTTGTTCGCGACCTCGCCACCGCCGAGCAGGAAGCCGAGGGCGATGAGGATGCCGCCGGCCGCGACGAACGGGATCATGTAGCTCACGCCGGTCATCAGCCACTGGCGGAGCTTGGTGCCGGGGCCCACGTGGCTCGTGGCAGCAGGTGCGGCGACGGCGGTCTTCGTACGCCCGGCCCCCGCTGCGGCCTGCGCCTCGGCGATGAGACCGGCGGCGTCGCTGATGCCGCGCTTCACGCCGGACGTCACGGTCGGGATGCCGGCGAAGCGCTCGCGGCCACGGACCTCGACGTCGGCCGCGAAGATGACGGCGTCGGCCTCGGCGAGCTGCTGGGCGGTGAACGGCTCGGTGCCGGCGGCGCCCTGCGTCTCGACCACGATCTCGTGGCCGAGCTCGCGGGCGGTGACCTCGAGGGACTCCGCCGCCATGTAGGTGTGGGCGATGCCGGTCGGGCAGGACGTGATGGCCAGGAGCTTCATCGTCCCAGCACCTCCTTGTTGAT
>JAOPVD010000203.1 GCA_025966295.1 Frankiales bacterium
CGCCGGCGCGGGCAGCCCACCGGCCGCGGCCGCGCCGAGCACGAGGGCGAGGCAGCCGGCGCCGGCCAGCGTCAGCTGCAGCGGGAGCGCCCAGCCCCGGACGCGCCACGAGACCGCCTTCTGGCCCACCGGTACGGCGACCGGGAGGACCCGGGTGTCCGCGGCCAGGCCGCCCTCGAGCATCGCGGCGAGCGCGGCGCTGGGAGCCGGTGCCGGCCCGTCGGCCAGCGCCAGCAGCTCGCCGACGAAGGCGCTCAGCTCGGGCTCACCGGGGACGGCGCGACCCTGGAGCAGGCCGTCGGCCGCCCGGTCGTCGAGGTCCCGGGAGGAGGTCACGTCCCTGTCATCGTCGAAGCGGCTCACAGGGTTACTCCGTCGGTCAGGCCGTCGGTGTCGCCGACGCTCTCCTGCTCCAGGCTGCGGCGCAACGCCAGCAGCCCGCGGCGCTGCAGCTGCTTGACGGCGCCGGCCGACTTGCCGAGCGTCTCGGCCACCTGGTCGACGGTCAGGTCGCCCAGGACCCGCAGCACCAGCACGTCCCGCTGGTCGGGCGCGAGGGCGTCCAGCAACCGCCGTACCCGCTCGGTCTGCAGCCCGACGAGGGCGTCGTCCTCGGAGGAGGGCGCCGTGCGGACGTCGGTGGCGGGGTCGTACTGCCGGGGTGGCTCGCGCCGGCTGCGCCTGCGCAGGTCGTCGACGAGCCGGGCGTGCGCCACCGAGAAGGTGAACGTCCGCAGCCCGGCGGCGCCGCCGGTGACAGTGGCCAGCCGCGGGAACACCGTGAGGAAGACCTCGCTGGTGAGGTCCTCGGGCTCGGCGGCGCCGCGCGTCCGCAGGTAGCTGAGCACCCGTGGGGCGAGCTGGTCGTAGACAGCACGAAGCGCCCAGGCCTGGCCGGCCTGGGCGGCAGGGAGGACGTCCTCCAAGAGCTGGTCGCTCACACGTGCTCCTGGCACCGACGGGCGGGCCCAGGGTCGGGCCCGCCCGTCAGTGTGCCTGAGACCTCAGTCGTCGGAGCCGTTTCCGCCGCGCTTGTCGCCGCTCTGGCGGTCGCCGCGGTTGTCCTTCTTGCCGTCGCGGTGACCGCTCCGGTCGCGCTTGCTGTCCTCAGCGCTCGCGTCCTGGTGCGCGTTGCCGCGGCCCGGGTGGGTGCCGTCGCGGTGGCTGTCGTCGTGCTTGGCGTCACCGTCGTGGTGGCAGGCCTTGTGGTGGGCCTTGTGCTTGGCGTGGGCCTTGTGCTCGCGGTCCTGCTCGGCCGCGTCCTCGGCGTCCTCGGTCTCGGGGGTGCAGGTGGGGGACGCCGCCGGCACCGGGGTGCTCTCGACCGGCTCGGCGCTCTCGCTCGACGCGGCGGTCGGGCTCGCGGTCGGGTCGACCGTCGCCGTCGCCGTCGGGTCGGCGGTCGCGCTCTCGCTGGCGGTGGGGGTGGGCGTCGCCTCGGTGACGACGACGGCGTCGCCGGCGGCCGGCGGGTCGCTGGGCAGCGCGACGGCCGCACCTGCGGCCCCCATGCTCACGACGGCCACGCCGCCGACGAAGGCCACCTTCCCGGCGGCGCCGGCGGCGGCGAGCTTGGCGCAGGCCGTGCTGATCAGGTGCTGGAACATGGGACGTCGTCCTCCACTTCGGCAGCCCACACACCCACGTGGTGGGTGGCGAGCTTTGCTGACTGCCGTTACCGGCAGGTCGCCCTTCTCGGCGGGGTCACGAGGGTCATCGCCGCAGGGCTCGGGAGGGGTACGGGTTGTTTGGGGGGAACTTCTCAGACCTTGCGCAGCACCGTCACGACGCGGCCCAGGATGGTCGCCTCGTCGCCGGGGATGGGCTCGTACGCGTCGTTGTGCGGCAGCAGCCAGGCGTGCCCGTCGCGCTTCTTGAAGGTCTTGACGGTGGCCTCGCCGTCGATCATGGCGGCCACGATGTCGCCGTTGTCGGCGGTCGGCTGCTGCCGCACCACGACCCAGTCGCCGTCGGCGATGGCGGCGTCGATCATCGAGTCGCCGGCCACCTTGAGCAGGAACAGGGTGCCCTCGCCGACCAGCTCACGGGGCAGCGGGAAGACCTCCTCGACGGCCTGCTCGGCGAGGATCGGGCCGCCGGCGGCGATCCGGCCGAGGACCGGCACGTACGCCGGCCGGGGGAACGCGGCGTGCTGCGCGCCGTCCTCCAGGCTCGCGTCGGCGCCCGGCATCTCGCTGGGCAGCCGGACGTCGACCGCCCGCGGCTTGGTGGCGTCGCGGCGCAGGTAGCCCTTCTTCTGCAGCGTGATGAGCTGGTAGGAGACGCTGCTCGTGGAGGCCAGCCCCACGGCGTCGCCGATCTCCCGGATGGTGGGCGGGAAGCCGCGGCGCTCGACCGACTCGCGGATGAACTCGAGCACCTTGCGCTGCCGGAGCGTCAGCCCCTCGTCGTCGGCCGGCCCGTCGGGCAGGTTGTGGATCTGCGTGGTCTTGGGCGCGACGCCGGCCTTGCGGCCCGGCTTGGTGCGGGGGGTTCCGGTCGTCTCGCCAGCCACGTGGTGCTCCTCGCCTCGCCAGGGCCGCTCGCCGGCCCAGGAACCGCCCCGGACGCTAGCCCGAGGCGCCGACTTACTCAAACATCTGTTCGACGTGTCGTGGATTTTGTCGGAGTGGCCTGTTAGACATTGGCACAGACGTTCGATCGAACCTCCGTTCGACGTGAGAGCCCGAGGAGCCTGCCATGTCCGCCACGATGACCGTCACGGCAACCGCCACCGCGACCCCCAGCACCGCCCGCCCCGGCGCCGTCCGGCTGACGCGGCGCGGTCGGGCCCTGGTGCTGCTCACCCTGGTGGGGCTGCTGCTCACGGCGTTCGTGGTCGGCCGCGCGGGCAGCTCGCAGGCGGCCACCGAGACCACCACCGCCCGGCCGTACGCGCAGACCACCGTGCACGCGGGCGAGACGCTCTGGGCGGTCGCGAAGCGCGTCGCCCCGGGTCAGGACCCGCGGGCGGTGGTCCAGCAGCTCCGCGAGCTCAACCACCTTGCCAGCGGCGGCATCCAGGCCGGCCAGCAGCTGCTCCTGCCGCACGCCGCCTGACCGCCGGCTGAGGCGCCCCGCGCCGCGCCCCTCTGGGTGATCCACGGAACGCGCGCCGACGTTCCGGGCACCGAAAGCGCGTCGCCGGTTCCGTGGATCACCGGGTCGGCGGGGCGGCGGGGCGGTGGCGGGGGCGGCGGGGGCGGCAGGTGCGGGCCCGCGCGGTCAGGCAGCCTGGAGCGCCGGGCTGGCGGGCGCGTGCGCCGGCGCAGGAGCCGTCGCCACCCGGAACCGCCGGCCGAAGCGCAAGGCCGGCGCCTCCACCAGCACCCACGACACCTGCGTGCAGACCAGCGCGCCGGCGAGGCCGAGCGGCATGCCGGGCCACAGGCCGACCGGGTGCAGCCAGGTCGCCCACAGGTAGTGCCACAGGTAGAGCCCGTAGGAGCGCTGGCCCAGCCAGACCAGCCACCGCACCGACAGCGCCCGGGACAGCCGGCCGTGGCCGTCGGCGAGGTAGGGGACGAGCTGCGCCACCGCCAGCCCCAGCAGGGCCGGCAGGACCAGGAACTTGCCGGGGGTGTTGCCGGCCTGCCAGGTCACGAAGGCCAGCACGACCAGGGCCGCGCCCGCCCGCTGCCCGCCGTACCGGGCGACCCGGCCGACGGCATGCCGCTCGTGCCAGACCAGGGCCGCGAAGGCGCCGGCGAGCAGCCCGACGGCGCGGGTGTCGGTGCCGAAGTAGATGCGGTTGCGGCCGGCGCCGCCGTCCCAGTGCAGGAACGGCAGGGCGGCCGAGACCGCGATCAGGCCCAGGACGAGGGCGAGCCGCCAGCGCCGCCGCAGCACCAGCAGGCCCAGCAGCAGCGCCGGCCAGATCAGGTAGAACTGCTCCTCGACCGCGAGCGACCACAGGTGCGACAGCGGCGCCTCCATGCCGCCGTCGACGACGTTCCAGTTGGCCAGGTAGACCAGGGCGACGCCCAGGTCGGTGAGCGCCTTCGGCACGTCGACGGCCCGGCCGGTGCCGTCCCCGCTCGGGGTGGCGGCCAGCCAGTGCTGGTCGTGGAACAGCAGCAGCAGCACGGTCCACACCGCCAGCAGGAACAGCAGCGCGGGCAGCAGCCGGCAGGCCCGCCGGGCGTAGAAGCGGGCCACACTCACCCGGCCGTGCACCCGCAGCTCGTCGAGGATCAGCGCGGTGATGAGGAAGCCGGACAGGCCGAAGAAGACGTCAACGCCGGCCCAGCCGCCGTGCAGCGTGTAGCGGCCGACGAAGTGGAACAGCACGACCAGCACCACCGCGACGCCGCGCAGGCCGTCCAACGCGGGGGCGTGCCCGAGCAGGCCGAACCGGGGATGCCGCCGGGGGGCGGTGACCAGGCGGGCCACCGGGGAGGGCGTGGGCCGGAAGGGCTGGGGGTCCAGCACGGTCGAAGGGCTCACCCCTTCGAGGCTTCCCTGGATGGGGGAGGGTCAACCCCGGCGCGCGCTCAGGCGGGGAGCTGCGCCTCGATCGCGGCCACCAGGGCCGGGTCCTCCGGGTCGGTGCGCGGCCGGAACCGGCCGACGACCTCGCCGGCGGGGGAGACGAGCCACTTCTCGAAGTTCCACTGCACGTCGCCGCTGGCGCCCTCGGCGTCCGGCGCGGCCGTCAGCGCGGCGAACAGCGGGTGCTGGCCCTCGCCGTTCACCTCGACCTTCTCCAGCAGCGGGAACGAGACGCCGTACGTCGCCGAGCAGAACTGCGCGATCTCCTCCGGCGAGCCCGGCTCCTGCCCCATGAACTGGTTGCAGGGGAAGCCGAGCACCGTGAAGCCCCGCTCGCCGTAGGTCTTCTGCAGCCGCTCCAGGCCCTCGTACTGCGGCGTGAGGCCGCACTTGGAGGCGACGTTCACCAGCAGCAGGGCCTGGCCGGTCGGCAGCGTCGTCGGCTGGCCGGACAGGGTCGTCAGCGGGATGTCGTAGAGGCTCATGGCGAAAGCCTACGGCGGTCCGCCGGGGCGCCCCGGTCGGGAGGCGCCCCGGCGGACCGGGCGAGAGCGGCCGCTAGTCGTCGTCCTGCACGGCCCGCAGGGCGTTGACGATGCCCGAGCCGTAGAAGCCGTTGCGGTCCTTGCTGCCCTCGCACACGTGGGTCGTGGTGACCGTGGCGCCCGACGGGACGAGGCGGGTGTAGGTGTAGCTCCCGCCGGACGGGCAGGCCCGCTCGGTGGCGCTGCGGAGCAGGACCTTCTCGGTCTTCTTCGGCGACAGGGTCAGCCCGCCCTTGTGCTTGCTGTCCTTCTCACCGAACTCGCTGACGATCAGCGCGGCGACGCCGACGGCGTGCGGGGCGGCCATCGAGGTGCCCTGCAGGTACTGGTAGTAGCCGCAGACGCCCTTGCTCGTGCAGTCCTGGACCACGAACGGCGTGTTCGGGGTGCCGTCCGGGTTCAGGTCGCCGTTCTGCTCGGCCAGGTGCTTCGGGTAGGCGGCCAGGATGCCGGCGGCGGCGCTGCGCCGGTTGTCGGCGGTGTCGTAGACGTCCCCGCCGGGCGCGGCGACGTCGGCCTGCTCGATGCCGTAGTCGGAGTAGTAGGCCTTCCGCTTGGAGATGCCGGTCGCGGTGACGGCCACCACGCCCTTGCTCTCGGTCGGGACCGTGATGCAGCTGTTGTCCACGTTGCGGTCCCGCGCCTGCGTCGGGTTGCCGTCCGGGTCGACCGGGTAGTCCGGGCTGCTGCCGTCGAAGGTGGGCTTGCCCAGGTCCGTCGCGCCGTTGCCCGCGGCCGCGACCGGCAGCACGCCCTTGTTGCGGGCGTAGTCGAGGGCGCGCTGGGTGGCCTCACGGACGGTGCGCTGCTCGGCCTGCTCGGCCGGGCTGTCGGCCGGGTTGGACAGGCAGTTGTAGAGCCACGGGTCGGTGTAGTAGCTCATGTTGACGACGTCGACGCCGATGTCGCCGGCGTAGGTGAGCGCGTCCAGGGTCGGCTGCAGGAAGAAGTAGCCGCTGTCCTGGCCGGCCCGGATGTTGACCAGGGTGACGTTCGGCGCGACGCCGGCGATGCCCAGGCCGTTGATCGGCGAGCCGATCGTGCTGGCCACGTGGGTGCCGTGCTCGTTGTCGTCGACGTTGGCCGGGTCCTTGCACCCGGCGTACTCGCAGGGGCCGTCGATGTCGACCATGTCGGTCGTGAAGTTGCGCGACAGCTTGGCGTCGAAGTTGGGCTTGATGTCGGGGTGGTTGCCGTCGATGCCGGTGTCGATGATGCCGACCAGCACCTTCTTGCTCCCGCGCTGCTCGGCGTAGGAGCCCTTGGCGGTGGCGCCGATCTGCTTCATGTCCCACTGCAGGTCCGACAGCGGCTCGGCCTTGACCGCCTTCTTGCTGCTGCTGGCCTTGCCCTTGTCGGCCTTGCGCTCCTGCTCGGCGCGCTCCACCGCGGCCCGGTCACTGCGCTGCGCGTGCGGCGCCTGGCCCACCTTGCGGTTGTGGGCGGCGCCGACCAGCTCACCGCTGCCGGCGGCCCGCAGCGCGAAGTCGGCGGCGGACGACGACGCGATCGCGTAGCCGACCTTGGTGTTGCTGCTGACCACCGTGCCCCCGGCCGCCTCGACGGCCTGCCGGCCGGCGGCGTCGGAGACGCCCCGCTCGTAGAGCACGACGTACTGGGTGGACTGGCCGGTCGAGGTGCTCGCCGGCGCGGCGCCCACGGGGGCGGCCGGCGTGACGAGGGCGGTGGCGATGAGCGCGGTGGTGACCGACGCCCCGGCGAGAGATCTGCGCACGGGTCCTCCTTCTGGCGCGGCGGTCTGCCGCGGAGTTTCCGGACCCTAGGCCGGTCGGGCCACCGTGGGAACCCTCAGGTAGCCCGAATGGCCTAGTCGCCAGCCCACCGCGACCTCCAGTAAGGACGATCTCACCCTGAGGGAAGGAGGAGCCGGCGGCAGGAAGGTGCCCACGCGGTGTCGAAACAGCACGGCAACACCCGCACCTGCCCCGGAGCCCCCCATGAAGCGCCGTACCGCCCTGCTGGTCGCTGCTGCCCTGGCGATGACCCTGACCCCGGCCGCCTCGGCCGCGTCGAGCCACGAGCCGGCCGTCGACGTCACGATCCGCACCACCGAGTACGGCATCCCGCACATCGAGGCCAAGGACTGGACCTCGATGGGCTACGGGTACGGCTACGCGATCGCCCAGGACACGATCTGCACGCTGGCCGACACCTACACGACGGTCCGGGGCCAGCGCTCGCGGTTCTTCGGGCCGGACAACGGCTACCTGTCCCGTGGCAACGGCTCGAGCGTGAACAACCTCAACAGCGACTTCTTCTTCCAGCAGATCATCGACGACAAGCGGATCGAGAAGCTGCTCGCCGACACCAGCCGCAACGCCCCGCAGCCGGCCGTCCGGCAGACGGTCCGCGGCTACGTCGCCGGCTACAACCGCTGGCTCGCCGACCAGGGCGGCGCGAAGGGCATCACCGACCCGACCTGCAAGGGCCAGGCCTGGGTCACCCCGATCACCGAGATCGACGCCTACCGGCGCTTCTACCAGCTGGCGCTGCTCGCCAGCGGCGGCGTGGCGATCGACGGCATAGCCGCCGCCCAGCCCCCGACCCCCTCGGCGCCGATCCCGACCGTGAACCCGCAGGCGCTCGCCACCGGCCTGAAGCGCGAGCTCAAGGGCCTGGCGATCGGCTCCAACGCGGTGGCGGTGGGCGCGACCGGGACCACCACCGGCCGCGGCCTGCTGCTCGGCAACCCGCACTTCCCGTGGCTGGGTTCGGAGCGCTTCTTCCAGTCGCAGCTGACCGTCCCCGGCAAGCTCGACGTCGCGGGCGGCTCGCTGCTCGGCGTCCCGTTCATCCTCATCGGGCACACCGCCCACCAGGCCTGGTCGCACACCGTCAGCACCGCGTTCCGCTTCACGCCGTTCCAGGAGACGCTGGTCCCGGGCTCGCCGACCACCTACCTGTACGACGGCCAGCCCACGGCCATGACGTCCCGGACGATGACGGTCAAGGCCCTGGTCGGCGGCAAGCTGGAGGACCGCACCCGCACCCTGTGGTCGACCCGGCACGGCTCGGTGTTCACCTCGCTGCTCGGGATCCCGCTGCCCTGGGCGCCCACCACCGCCTTCGTCATGGGCGACGCCAACGCGCCGAACTTCCGCTACCTCAACCACTTCTTCGAGGTGAACCAGGCGCAGAGCTCGCGTGCGGTGCTGGCCGTCCTGAAGCGCAACCAGGGCATCCCGTGGGTCAACACGATCGCGTCCGACGACCAGGGCGAGGCGCTGTACGCCGACATCTCGGTGACCCCGCACGTGACCGACGACAAGGCCCGCACCTGCGGCACCGTCGTCGGGCAGGCCACCTTCACGGCGCTGCGGCTGCCGGTGCTGGACGGGTCGCGGTCGGCCTGCGAGTGGGGCAGCGACCCCGATGCGGTGCAGAAGGGCATCTTCGGCCCGTCGCACATGCCGTCGCTGATCCGCAAGGACTACGTGCTGAACTCCAACGACTCCTACTGGCTGTCCAACCCGGCCCAGCCGCTGGAGGGCTTCGCCAGCATCATCGGTGACGAGCGGACCACCCGGACCACCCGCACCCGCTCCGGGCTGGTCATGGTCGCCGAGGGCCTGAAGAGCGGCGGCCGCTTCACCCGCCAGGAGATGCAGGACCTGCTCTACAGCGACCGCCAGCACTCCTGGGAGCTCACCAAGCCCGACGTGCTGAAGATGTGCGCGACCTACCCGGCCGGGCTCGGGCCGTCCTCCAGCGGCCCGGTCGACTGGGCACCGGGGTGCGCGGCGCTCGCGAAGTGGAACGGCCGCGACACCCTCGACGCCCGTGGCGCCATCCTGTTCCGCCGTTTCTGGACGCGGGTCACCGCGTCGCCGGCCGGGGTCATGACCAGCACCCAGCAGATGCCGATCTGGACGACGCAGTTCGACGTCAGCGACCCGGTGCACACCCCGCGCGGGCTCAACACCCTCAACCCGCTGGTGCAGCGGGCCTTCGGAGACGCCGTGGTGGACCTGGCGAACGCCAACATCCCGGTCGACGCACCGCTCGGGAAGTACCAGGTGGACCGGCGTCCGGACGGCACCGCGACGCCGTACCACGGCGGCCCCGGCGCGCTGGGTGTCTTCAACGTCATCGAGGCGCAGTGGGACCCGGCCAAGGGGTACGTCGGTCCGGTCGGGGAGGGGTCGTCGTACATCCAGGTGGTGTCGTTCACCGGCAGCGGATGCCCGGACGCGCGGACCATCCTCACGTACTCGCAGTCCACCAACCCGCGCTCGCCGCACTACAGCGACCAGACCAAGCTGTACTCGGCCGGCCGCTGGGTGACCGACCGCTTCTGCCGCGCGGACGTGCTGAAGGCGACCCAGAGCACCCGCCACCTGACGCGCTGACCCGCGCGCCTCAAGACGGGGGCGCCGGACGTCGACACCCTGGGCATGGCCCTCGCATGCCCCTTCCACGAGCACCCGGTCGGCAGCGGCACGTTCTGCCGGATCTGCGGACGTGACTACGTCGACGTCCCGGACCCGGTCGGGGCCGAGCTGGTGACCGTCGGCGCCCCGGTGGAGCAGCTGTCCGCCGAGCTGCCCACGGCGGCCTTCGAGCCGCCCGCCGCGGTCTTCGCGCTGCCGCTGGTCGACGAGCTGCCGCCGGTGCTGCCGCAGCAGCAACAGGCCGCCGAGGTGGCCGACGCCCTGCCGACCGCCGTTCCGCTCGAGGCCGAGGAGCCCGCGAAGAGCCGCTCCAGCCTGGGTGGGACGTCGTCGCCGACGGCGCTCGCGGCGGTGGCCGGCTTCGGCGGCGGTGCGCTGGTGATGGCGCTACTCGACCGCCTGGTCCTCTAGCGCCGGGCGGTCTCCGCGGCCAGGTGGCTGGAGACCCAGACGAGGACGGTCGGCAACGACTGCCGGAGCGCCTTGAGGTTGTGACCGCCGTGGGGCACCACGAGCGCGAACGCCTGCAACGGCGGTCGCACCGCGCGCAGGAAGCGCTGCGCGGACGGCCACGCACCCCGGTCCTGCTTGCTGACGAACACCAGCACGTCGACCGCGGGACGGGGCCGGTGGCCGATGAGCCAGAGCGGCGAGTTCTCCTGGCGGTAGCGCGTGCTGCCGCCCCACAGGTCCCCGGTGGTGGCGTCCCGGCCGGTGTCGAAGTAGCCGCTCAGCACGGCGGCGGTGGCGTACCAGTCCGGCCGGTGGAGGGGGAGCTTGGCGGCGCAGTAGCCGCCGCTGGAGAACCCCATCACCGCCCAGCTGTGCGGGGACGGCAGCGCGCGGAACTGCCCCAGCACGAGGTTGCGGACGTCGCTGCTGAGCCAGGTCTCGGCCTGCGGGCCGTGCGGCACGTCGGTGCACTCGGTGTCCCGGGGCAGCGCGATGTCGATCGTCGGGATCACCGTGATCAGCGGCTGCAGGGTGCCGGCCCGCTGCAGCGGGCGCATCGCGTCGAGGACGTGGATGTTGTGGATCCAGGAGCGCGGGCCGCCGTGCCAGCCGGCGAACAGCTCCAGCACCGGGAAGCGTCGGCCGGGCTGCCGGTCGTACTCCGGCGGCAGGTGCACGAGCACCGTCGCCGTCACGCCCGACAGGTTGCCGTGAACCGTCTCGGTGAGCAGCCGGCCGCCGTCGGCTGAGGGCTGGCTGGCCGCGCGGTACAGCTTCACGCTGCCGGTCGGGCCGACCAGCGGCTGCCCGCCGGTCGCGACGATGGCCGGTGCCGGCGGCGGCGCCCCGACGAGGTCCTGGACGGACGCGAAGAACACGTACTGCCGGTTCACGGCCAGGAAGGCGACCAGCACCGCGCAGGCCTGGACCAGGGCGAGGAGGGCGAGCCGCTGCGCCGCCCGGACCGGGCGCGGGCCGCGGACCCGGTTCCACACGAGCAGCGTGTACAGCGGCAGGGCCACCGCCAGCGCTCCGGCCGCCACCAAGGTGCCGGTGCTCGTCAGCCCCATCGCGTCCGCCCCACAGCGCCCGCTCCTCTCTCCCAGCAGACGTCCAGGCGCGCCGTGACGTGCCCGGTCGCGACCGGCTGTCAGGTGCGGTTCACCCGCTGCCCGGACGGCAACCACGCGTCCGCGGCGGGGCACCGCCTCATCGCCGACCTGCTCGAGGACAGCCTGACCCGGCCCTACCCCGGCAGCCCCGCGGCCTGCTGACCCGCGGGCGTGCGGCAGGCTGGCGCCCATGTCGACCGTCGCGATCACCGGTGCCGCCCGCGGCATCGGCGAGGCCATCGCCCGCGCCCTGGCGGCCCGCGGCCACACGCTGCTGCTGGGGGACCTGGACGACTCGGTGGTCGAGCTGGCCGCCTCGCTGGGCGGTGTCGGCAGCGTCCTCGACGTCACCGACCAGGCGTCGTACGAGGCGTGGCTGGCGCTGGTGCCGCAGGTGGACGTGCTGGTCAACAACGCTGGCGTGATGTGGGTCGGGCCGTTCGACGAGGAGCCGACCGCGGTCGCCGAGCGGCAGTTCGCGGTCAACGTCCACGGCGTGGTGCGCGGCACCCGGCTGGTGCTCCCGGCGATGCGGGCCCGCCGGTCCGGGCTCATCGTCACGGTGGCGTCGGCGGCGTCGGTCCTCGCGCCGGCGGGGGAGGCGACCTACGCCGCCACCAAGCACGCGGTGCACGGCTGGATGACGGCGGTCCGGCAGGAGCTGGTCGGCAGCGGCGTCGAGCTGGCGCTGGTCATGCCCACCGTGGTCGAGACCGAGCTGGCTGCTGGTACGTCGAGCGGTGGCGTGCCGCGGCTGTCACCGGAGGACGTGGCGACGGCGGTCGTGGCGGTGCTCGACAAGCCGCGCTTCGAGACGTTCGTGCCGGCGCGGGTGTCGGTGCTGCTCCGGCTGCTGTCGTTGCTGCCGCAGGGCGGCAAGGACGCGATGTACCGGCGGCTGGTGCCCGACCAGGTGCGGTCGGCCGACCCGGCCGCGCGGGCGGCGTACGAGGCCCGCCGGCTCGGTCAGGAGGCCGTCTCGCGGACGGCGGGGTGCCAGCCGCGTTCGAGCGCGTCCCGGGGCGTCCCGAGGAGCTGACCGGCGACCTGCAGCCCGGCACCCCATAGGAAGCTGGCGACCAGCAGGCCGAGGACACCCAGGCCGATGCTGGCGCTCACCGACTCGCCGTCGCCCTCGACGGTGAAGCGCATGAGCGTCAGGTGCCAGAGCGCCAGCCAGACGAGCACGGACGCCACCCCCGCCTGCCACCAGCCGCCGACCCGGCCGGCCTGCGCGCGGCGGACGCTCAGGACCAGCCCGACGGCGAGCGGGATCAGCAGGTAGAGGTAGTCGCTGCCGTCGAAGTCGCCGTGGAGCAGCCCGAACGAGCTGTCCTGGCCGCCGAAGGGGCCCCCGCCGCCCCGGTGCGCGCTCATGCCCAGCAGCAGCGCGACCGCGGCGACCGCGACGTTGGGCAGCCCGAACAGCAGGGCCACGCCGCCCGCCACCGCGTTGCCGTCGAAGGGCCGCGCCAGGTCGCCCGGGACGTCCTCGCCGGTCGCGACCGCCACCACGAGGAGGACAGCGCCCAGCAGCACCGCGCTCCCGGCCAGGTGCTGGAGCGTCGGTACGACGTGCTCGCTGATGCCCTGGGTCCGGAACGCCAGCTCCTCGCGGACCGAGGTCAGGCCGTTGGCCTGGCGCCAGGCATCGCGGCGGGCCACGCCGAAGGCGACCGCGAGCACCGGCAGCGCGAACAGCATCGGGCGCAGCGCCGCGCCGTGGGTGGCCTGGCCGCCGAGGACCGCGTCCAGCCCGAAGCCGCCGGAGCTGCGGCTGACCAGGGCCAGCACGGCCAGCCCGGCCACGACGCCCAGGGCGCTGAGGGCCGCCCTCGCCGTCGCGTGCGCCTCGTCGCGGCTCGGGGCCTCCCGCTCGGCCCGCCGTCCGACGTACCAGGTGAGGACCAGCACGCAGCCGAGCAGCAGCAGCGGGGTGGCGGTGAGGTGCATGGTCGCGCTGAGGGCGCTGCCGTCGAAGCTGGCGAAGGCGCTGCCGCGCAGGCCGAGGGCCGCGACCACGATGCCGCCGCGCAGCCAGTCGGCCGGGCTGCCGGCATGGTCGCCGCCGATGCTGGTGGCCATCAGCGCGGTGAGCACGACGCAGGCCAGCATGTAGGGCCCGAGCACCGCCGCGACCGACAGGCCGATGGTGCTCGCGTCGCTGTTGCCGGTGGGCTTGGCCGGTGGGGGCGTGAGGACGGCGACCGTGACGGCGTAGTCGCCCGGCGGCTGATAGGCGGTCACCGGCTGGTAGGTGGCCGCCGGCTGGTACGCCGGCACTGGCGGGGAGGCCTCGGCCGGCGGGGCCTGGGAGGGCACGGCCGGTGCCGCGGCGGCGTACGGCCGGCCGCAGAACTGGCAGCGGTCGCCGGCGCCGCGCGCCGTGCCGCACCGCGTGCAGGTGCCCATGATCGTTTCCCCCGTCCGGGCCGGCGTGTCCGCCCGCCCGTGGTGGTGTCGGCCGCGCATGCCCCCGAGTTGAGGGGGCCGGACAAAACGGACAGAGCGCTGCCGACGTGTGCGGCAGGCGGCGGACCAGCACAACTGCACCCGACCGACGGTCCGGCACGCTCAGCCGGCCCGCGCCCAAGGCTGTGGACGTCCTGTCCGGTGCAACTGTGCTGGCCACCGAGCCGGCGGTGGTTCGACGCCGCCAGCACCGCCATGGCCGAGGGGGGACGGCCCGGCACCGAAACCGTCGGACCTCCCAGGCAGGCTCGGGCTGTGGAGAACGACGACCTCGCCGAGCTGGACGCGGCCATCCGGCGGCACCCCGCCGGGTCCCAGCGCGCTGTGACGCACGCCACAAGATCGCGACACGCCGTACGAATCGGACACCTGGCCCTGGTTCCGTGCTCAGGGGGCCAAGAACTCGAAGATTCCCCCCGGAAGTCCTTGCAGTCAGCCCTTGTGCCTCCTAAGTTCTCGGGCACAACATCTAGTACTTACACCGGTGTAGTTCTCCACATGCTGTGGAAGCGGGCACCCACAGGCTGTGGAGGACGACCCGAGATGCGCTGCCCGTTCTGCCGTCACGCGGACACCCGCGTCGTCGACAGCCGGGACGCCCACGACGGGGACGCCATCCGCCGCCGCCGCAACTGCCCCGCGTGCGGCAAGCGCTTCACGACGGTCGAGGAGACCAGCCTCGCGGTCGTCAAGCGGTGCGGCGTGACCGAGCCGTTCAGCCGCGCCAAGGTGATCAGCGGCGTCCGCAAGGCCTGCCAGGGCCGGCCGGTGGGCGAGGACGATCTGGCCCTGCTCGCTCAGCGGGTCGAAGAGCAGGTCCGGGCCACCGGCTGTGCCGAGATCGATGCGCACGAGGTGGGCCTGAGCATCCTGGGGCCGCTGCGCGAGCTGGACGAGGT
>JAOPVD010000244.1 GCA_025966295.1 Frankiales bacterium
GCGCTGCTGCTCCTGCTGCTGCTCGCCGTCGGGCTCGTCACCGGCATCGCGGCCGCGCAGGTACGGCGGGGCGCCGACGACGCCGGCAGCGTGCGGCGCTCGCTGGTCGCCGACGTGCAGCGGCAGACCGCCCAGACCGACCGGCTGGCCACCCAGGCCGACCGGCTGCGCCGCGAGGTCGCCCAGGTGCGCACCCAGGCGCTCGGCGCCGGCACCGAGGGCCAGGCGGCCTCGGCCCGGGTGGCCGCGCTGGAGCTCGTCACGGGGGCCGTCGCCGTGCGCGGCCCCGGGCTCGTGGTGACCCTCGATGACGCCCCGGACGTCCGCGCCGGCGCGACCGCCTCGCGGGGCGGACAGCTCGGCGACGGCCGGGTCTACGACCGCGACCTGCAGGACGTCGTCAACGCGCTGTGGGCAGCGGGGGCGGAGGCGGTCAGCATCAACGGCCAGCGGCTGACCAGCCGCACTGCCATCCGCTCGGCCGGCGAGGCGATCCTGGTGGACTTCCGGCCGCTCAACCCGCCCTACCTGCTGCGGGCAGTAGGTAACGTCGACACCATGGAGCCGACGTTCGTCGACGGAACGACAGCGCGGCGCTTCCAGACCTGGACCTCGCTCTACGGCATCGGGTTCGAGGTGGCCCGCGCCGGCGACCTGCGCCTGCCCGCCGCCGGCACTCCTGATCTGCGGCTCGCCACCCCCGGAGGCGCCCCGTGATCCCCGCCGTCGCACTCGTGATGGGCGTCGTGCTCGGGCTGGTGCTGCACCCGACGGTGCCGGCCGGTCTGCAGCCGTACCTGCCGATCGCGGTGGTGGCCGCGCTGGACGCCGTGTTCGGCGCGATCCGGGCGCAGCTGGACGGGATCTTCGACGACCGGGTGTTCGTCGTGTCGTTCGTCAGCAACGTGCTCGTCGCCGCGCTGGTGGTCTTCCTCGGCGACCAGCTCGGGGTCGGCGGTCAGCTGTCCACCGGCGTGGTCGTCGTGCTCGGCATCCGGATCTTCACCAACACCGCCGCGATCCGCCGGCACCTGTTCCACGCATGAGCTCGCTGTCCCGGCTGCTCCGGCCCCGCGCCCGGCGGGTCGACGTCCTCGTCGCGGCGCTGCTGGCGCTGCTCGGCTTCGCGCTGGCCGTCCAGGTCCGCTCCACCCAGAGCGACGGCCTGCTCACGAGCGCCCGCCAGGAGGACCTGGTCCAGATCCTGGACGAGCTGAACAACCGCAGCGACCGGCTGCGGCAGGAGGTGGCGTCGCTGTCGGCCACCAAGCAGCGGCTGACCACCGGCAGCGGCGCCAGCACGGCGGCGCTCGCCGAGGCCCGGCGCCGCACGCAGCTGCTCGGGGTCCTCGCCGGCACCGTGGCCGCAACCGGTCCGGGCGTGCTGGTGCGCATCACCGACCCCAAGACGCAGGTGAGCGCGTCGGTGCTGCTCGACGCGCTCGAGGAGCTCCGCAACGCCGGTGCCGAGGCGGTCCAGCTCGAGGGCACCGCCAGCGACGGCCGGGTCACCGCGGTCCGGGTCGTGGCGCAGACCGCGCTGGTCGACGACCGTGCCGGCATCGTGGTGGACGGGGTCAGCCTCGCGGCGCCGTACCGGTTCACCGTGGTGGGGGACCCGTCCACGCTCGCCGGGGCGATGGCCATCCCGGGCGGCGTCGAGGATGCGGTACGCCAGCAGGGCGGGGCGGCGGAGGTGATCCGCTCCCAGCGGGTCCGGGTGGGCGCCTTGCGACCGCTGACGCCGCCTCGTTACGCTCGCCCGGAGTGAGGCTCCTGCCTCCGAGGTGAGGCGCCCCGCGCCCGCCGCACGCCCTGGGCCGTCAGGCCCGCGGCCCCGTCGACCGAGAGGCACCGGTGAACCCCGCCGACCTGAAGTACACCGCCGAGCACGAGTGGGTCCAGGTGGTGGGCGACCACCTCCGGATCGGCATCACCGACTACGCCCAGGAGGCGCTCGGCGACATCGTGTTCGTCACGCTGCCGGCGGTCGGCACCGAGCTGACCGCCGCCCAGAGCTTCGGTGAGGTCGAGTCCACCAAGAGCGTCTCCGACGTCTACGCGCCACTGGCGGGCACGGTCACGGCCCGCAACGAGGCGCTCGACGCCAACCCCGAGCTCGTCAACAGCGACCCGTACGGTGAGGGCTGGATGGTGGAGATCGCGCCGGCGGAGGGCATCGCCGCCGCCCTCGCCAGCGCGGGGCTGCTGGACCAGGCCGCATACCAGGCGCTCACCGCCTCCTGACCCGGCACCGAGTCTCGACCTCCCGTCGAGACTCGGTGCGGCCGCGGCTCGACCACCGGTTGACCCTCGGTTCTTCCGCAGGTTAGGTTGCCACCACCACGCGCACCCCGACGTCGCTTCCCCGCCTGTCGAGGTCCACCAGACGGTTCGGGTCCACCTCGGTCGACCTGTTCCTGGTTCGCCCAGGAGTGCGCGGGGCAGCACAGGACGGGCCACGCCTGTGGCGTCCGACACTCAAGGAGGCGGCGAGACCGTGTTCTGCACCCAATGCGGCCAGCAGAACCCCGAGGGAAGCCGCTTCTGCGCACGGTGCGGCGCACCGATCGAGGCGCCCGCCGGCGGCGGGGCTACCGGGGTCGAGACGACGTCCACCATCTCGCTCAGCGCGGTCGAAGGCGCGTTGGACGCGGCGGACGGGGCGGAGGCCGAGGAGGCCGGCGGCCCGGTGGGCGCGGGAGCGCTCGAGGCGCTGCCGCCCGGCTCGGCGCTGCTCGTGGTCAAGCGCGGTCCCAACGCGGGCTCCCGCTTCCTGCTGGACGCCGACGTCACGACGGCCGGCCGGCACCCGGAGAGCGACATCTTCCTCGACGACGTGACGGTCTCCCGCCGGCACGCCGAGTTCGGCCGCGAGGGCGGCGGCTTCGTCGTCCGCGACGTCGGCAGCCTCAACGGCACCTACCTCAACCGGGAACGGATCGACGCCGCGGCGTTGGCTGGCGGCGACGAGGTCCAGATCGGCAAGTACCGGCTGGTCTTCCTGACGGGCCCGCGCGCCGGAGAGGGGAGCTGACGTGGCCGCCGTGCCCCAGGGGCTCCCGTCCCGCGCGTTCATGAGCATCGGCGAGGTCCTGGGCCAGCTGCGCCCGGAGTTCGCCGACATCACGATCTCCAAGTTCCGGTTCCTCGAGGACGTGGGGCTCATCAAGCCGGAGCGCACCGCCTCGGGCTACCGCAAGTTCTCGCGGGAGGACGTGAGCCGGCTGCGGTACGTGCTGGCCGCGCAGCGCGACCACTACCTCCCGCTGCGGGTCATCAAGGAGCACCTCGACGCCATCGACCGCGGGCTCGAGCCGCCGGCCCTCGGTGGCGGCGGGCCCCGCGTCCCGCGCGCCCTGGTGGCCGCCGAGGGCATGCCGGGGCCGGATGCCTTCCGCCCGGACGCCAGCGAGGTCCGGCTGTCGCGGCGCGAGCTGCTCGACGCCGCCGGCCTCGAGGCACAGCAGCTCGAGCAGCTCGAGCAGTACGGCCTGCTGGGCCCCCGGCCTGGCGGCAGCCACTACGACGGCGACGCGCTGGTCGTCGCCAAGACGGTGGCCGAGATGGCCCGGTTCGGCATCGAGGCCCGGCACCTGCGTCCCTTCAAGGCCGCGGCCGAGCGCGAGATCGGGCTCGTCGAGCAGGTGGTGACCCCGCTCGTGCGGCAGCGCAACCCGGAGGCGCGGGCCCGCGCCGACGAGGTGGCCCGCGAGCTCGCCGCGCTCTCGGTCAAGCTGCACGCGACGCTCGTGAAGTCCGGCCTCGCGCCCGGCCTGCGCCGCTGACCCGCGGGGACAGCGGGGGTAGGGTCGGAGCAGCCCCCGACCACGCCCCAGGAGGATCTCGGTGACCGACCAGGACGGCAGCGCGCTCACCGAGCTCACGGTGGTGGGCGT
>JAOPVD010000267.1 GCA_025966295.1 Frankiales bacterium
ACCTTGCCCGCCGTACCCCCGAGGCCGTGCTCGAGGTAGCGGGCCAGCAGCCGGTTGAGGGCGTCGTGCAGTCGGCGGCGCTTGTGCCGCGGACGGGCCAGCACGTCGACGGCCCAGGAGTCGTCGCCCTGCTCACGCAGCGTGCACCAGGCCTGGGTGTCGGTCCGGTTCTGCGGATCGCGGCTGGCCTCGGCGGTGAGGGCGGTGTACAGCCGCTCGCCGCACTCGAGGTCGAGGTCGCCGGAGACGTGCCAGCCGGTGCCGTCGTCCTTGCGCACCAAGGTGAGGCCGGCCCGGTCGTTCTCGGCGCGCTCCTCGAGCACGCTCGGGAGCACCGCGAGGACGAGCTCCTCGAGGTGAGCGGTGAGCGACCGCGCCGGTACCTCCTCGGCCAGGAAGGTGAAGGCCGCCTCCAGCTGCTGCAGCTCCGAGCCGCCCGCAGCCAGGATGTCCTCGGCGCGGGCCACCAGCTCGGCCAGCCGCGGGTCGTCGTCGGCGAGGCCCAGTAGGTAACGCGCCACCAGCGTCACGACGTTGCGGACCACGGCGGGGATCACCTGGTCGGCGGGCTGGCCGTCGATGAGCCCGTCCGGCCGGTCGACGTGGTGCCAGCAGCGACGCAGCGCATGCACCACCTTCCGTGCCGCCGCCAGCGGGCAGGTGCCGTCCTCGACGGAACGCCGCAGCACCGGGAAGTCGCGCAGCGAGGTGCTGAGCGTCGCGTCCGTCTCGTCGCCGTCGGGCCGGTGGGCGCGCAGCCAGGTGCGGGCGGTCCGGTAGCCGACGAGGTCGTGCAGGCCACGCGCGCTCACATCGCCGACGCGGCGCAGGTTGTGGACGCGCAGCTGCTGCTCGAGCGCCAACAGCGCCTCGCTGTCGACGAGGGCCTGGGCCGACGGCAGCCGGGACGGGTCGGTTGCGGACAGCGCGTCGGCGGCCTGCTGCAGCGACGCGACCGCGGGGCTCACGGGCGGCAGCGCGGGCTGAGTCGACCGCCCGGTGACTCCCGGGATCGCCCAGCCGACCTCGGGCTGCGGGTCCTCCGCGTGGCACCCGCAGTCGAACGGCTCCGGGAGCGGGCCCTGCTCCAGCACCCAGTCTGGGATCACGTCCGGCAGCTCCGGCCAGCCGGCGTCGTCGTACAGGGGCGGCTCGCTGACCGCGACGGGGTTCGTCACCGCCACCTCCTTGCGAATGTGTGTTCCCCATCCTAGCGGCGGCACCGACAGAATCGCGGCCGTCCACAGCCGTTGTGCAAACAGGCTGGCGGTGACGTCTGCTGGCTTCAGCCGCCGGCCATCGCCCCGACGACCAGAAACGGCTCGCTCCCTGCCAGGACCGCAGCCGGCAGCGGCACGTCGTACCCGGTGTGGGAGAGGTCCTCCTGACACGCGAAGAACCGCACGAAGGCCCGGCGCTTGCCGCTGCCCGGGTCGCGCAGCGTGCCGCGCAGCACCGGGTGCGCGGCCTCGAGCGCGTCGAGCACCTGGCTGATGGTGGCGGCCTCGACCGTCACCTCGCCGTCGACCTTGGCCAGCGCCCGCAGGTGGTAGGGCAGTACGACCCGCGTCATGGCAGCGTCTGCACCTCGACCGACAGCACGGCCGGCAGGTCGCGCACGATCGCCTCCCAGGTGTCGCCGCCGTCCGGCGAGGCGTACACCTGCCCGCCGGTGGTCCCGAAGTAGACCCCGCATGCGTCGAGCTGGTCGACGGCCATCGCGTCCCGCAGGACGTTCACGTAGCAGTGCTCCTGCGGCAGCCCCTTGGTGAGCGGCTCCCACTCCCCGCCGCCGGTGCGGCTGCGGTAGACCCGCAGCTTGCCCTCGTGTGCGACGTGCAGGTAGTCGCTGGTGATCGGTACGACGAACACCGTCTCCGGCTCGTGTGCGTGCACGTCGATGGCGAACCCGAAGTCGGTAGGCAGGTCGCCGCTGATCTCCCGCCAGGAGCCGCCGGCGTCGTCGGTGCGCATGACGTCCCAGTGCTTCTGCATGAACAGGGTGTCCGGCCGCGCCGGGTGCATCGCCATCTTGTGCACGCAGTGCCCGACCTCGGCCTCCTGCTCCGGGATCTCCCCCGACTGCAGGCCCTTGTTGATCGGCAGCCACGACGCCCCGCCGTCGTCGGTGCGGAACGCGCCGGCGGCGCTGATGGCGGTGAAGATCCGCTGCTCGTCGGTCGGGTGGAGCAAGATCGTGTGCAGGCACAGCCCGCCCGCGCCCGGCTGCCACTGCGGGCCCGATCCGTGCTTGCGCAGCCCGTCGATCTCGCTCCAGCTGGCGCCGCCGTCGGTCGTCTTGAACAGCGCCGCGTCCTCGACGCCGGCGTACACGGTGTCCACGTCGGTGAGCGAGGGCTCTAGGTGCCACACCCGGTTGAAGACCCACGGCTTGAGCGTGCCGTCGTAGTGCTGGTGGGTGCCCGCCTCGCCCTGGTAGGTGAAGTCGTTGCCGACCGCGTCCCAGGTCTGCCCGCCGTCCTGCGAGCGCTGGATGACCTGCCCGAACCAGCCGCCCGACTGGGACGCCCAGATCCGGTCCGGGTCGAGCGGCGACCCCTTCAGGTGGTAGACCTCCCAGCCCGCGAAGTGTGGCCCGTCGATCTTCCAGTCGCGCCTGCCCTCGTCGCTCGTGAGGACGAAGGCCCCCTTCCGGGTCCCCACCAGCACGCGTACACCAGCCATGCGACACCTCCCTGTCGGACAGTACGACGAAAGCCGGCAGCTGAACTCATCGCTCAGCCGTACGACGCGCCCGGCGGGTTGACCGGTCTCAGGCGGGGCAGGCCGTCGGCTGCGTCGGCGGATCGGTGGTGTGCCATGGCGGAGGAGCCCTCGGTCCTGGCGGACGACGAGCCCGCAGGCGCGACCGGCAAGGCCATCCTGATCTCGCTGGTCGCCGCCCTCGGCGGCTTCCTGTTCGGGTTCGACACCGCGGTCATCAACGGCGCGGTCGACGCCATCGAGGGGCACTTCCACCTCGGGCCGTTCGCGCTCGGCTTCACGGTCGCGGTGGGGCTGCTGGGCTCCGCGGTCGGGGCCTGGTTCGCCGGTGCCGCCGCCGACCGGATCGGGCGGGTCCGGGTCATGCTCATCGCGGCCGCGCTGTTCTCGGCCGGGGCGATCGGCTCCGGTCTCGCCTTCGCCGATTGGGACCTGATCCTGTGGCGCTTCGTCGGTGGCGTCGGCGTCGGGGTCGCCTCCGTCATCGCACCGGCCTACATCGCGGAGATCGCACCGGCCCGCTACCGCGGACGGCTCGGCTCCCTGCAGCAGCTGGCCATCGTCAGCGGCATCTTCATCGCCCTGCTCACCGACGCCTACCTCGCGGCCCTGGCCGGCGGCGCCAGCCACGAGCTGTGGCTCGGGCTCCAGGCGTGGCGGTGGATGTTCCTGAGCATGCTCCTGCCGTCCATCGCGTACGCCGTCCTCGCCGTGCAGATCCCGGAGTCCCCGCGCTACCTCGTCGCACAGGGCCAGACCGAACGGGCCAGCGAGGTGCTGCGCCAGGTGCTCGGCACCCTGCGCGTGCAGGGCAAGGTCGCGGACATCCAACGGACCCTGCTCAGCGAGCACCGCCCCCGGATGAGCGACCTCCGCGGCCGGTACGCCGGCCTGCGGTCGATCGTGTGGGCCGGCATCCTGCTGTCGGTGTTCCAGCAGTTCGTCGGCATCAACGTGATCTTCTACTACTCGACGACCCTCTGGAAGTCCGTCGGGTTCACCGAGTCGCGGGCGCTCGAGATCACCGTCATCACGTCGGTCACCAACGTGGTCGTGACCCTGGTGGCGATCGCCCTCGTCGACCACGTCGGGCGCAAGCCGCTGCTGCTCGTCGGCTCCGCCGGCATGGCCGTCAGCCTGGCCACCATGGCGCTGTGCTTCACGCACGCCACCGGCTCGGGCAGCAACGTCACGTTGCCCCATCCCTGGGGCACGGTCGCGCTGCTCGCGGCCAACGCCTACGTCGTGTTCTTCGGCGTCTCCTGGGGCCCGGTCGTCTGGGTGCTGCTCGGCGAGATGTTCTCCAACCAGATCCGGGCGGCCGCGCTGTCCGTCGCGGCCGCCGCGCAGTGGCTCGCCAACTTCGCGATTTCGACGACGTTCCCGACGCTGGCCAGCATCGGGCTCAGCTTCGCCTACGGGCTGTACGCCGGCTTCGCCGTGCTGTCGTTCTTCTTCGTGCTGGCCATGGTCCGCGAGACCAAGGGCCGCGAGCTCGAGGACATGGACAACGCGGTCGGCCGGCGCAGTCGGCCGACGCCCCGGACGGCCCGCTGACCGGCCGATGACGGGTCCGCCGGCCGGTGCCACGGTCGGGTCGTCATCCTGCTCTGACTGTCATGACTTCCGAGACACGCCCTAGATGCGCCGCACTGCCTCAGCGGTACGTCGGTGGACCCAGCATGCCGCGCCTGAAAGCTCGACGCCCCAAGGGTATTGACCGCGCCTGACCAGTGTGTTTCAGTTCCGTCTCTATCGATCGATCGATAGAACTCGGACTGGCGCTCAACCCCAGATGTCAGAGGGGCGAGCGGGAAAAGGTGCGGCTCTGACCATGACGAACAAGAGCGACGAAAGCCGGCAACGTCTGTACGCAGTCGCCGCCCGCCTCTTTGCCGAGCGGGGTTACGACAAGACCTCTATTCGCGAGGTTGCCGCGGCGTACGGCGTGGAGAGCGCCACGCTGTACTACTACGTGAAGAACAAGGAGGAGCTCCTCCGCAACATCTGCATCGACACGCTGTCGGAGTCACTGGATGGCCTGGAGGCCATCGCAGCCGCCGACGTATCCGCCGTGGAAAAGCTGCAACGCGCTGCAGCCTCGCACATGGCGGCGCTGCGCGACGGCGGTTACCGCCAGCGGGTCATGCTTGTTGAGATGCGGGCGCTTTCCGGCGAGAACAAGAAGCAGGTCCAGCGCCTTCGAGACAGGTACGACGCCTTGCTCGAGCAGGTGTTGGAGCAAGGCCAGCAGGAACAGTCCGTCCGAACCGACGTCTCGGCGAAGTACCTGCGCCTTGCGCTGCTGGGCCTGCTGAACTGGGCCATCTTCTGGTACCGACCTGGCAAGGAGCTGCGCCCTGAGCAGCTGAGCTCGATGTTCGCGGATCTGTTCCTGTCCGGCGCAAGCGCAGACGCGGACGCTACCGGGCGGAACAAGCGATGACGGACGAAGTCCTGCTCCAGGTTTCTGAGCTGAGCGTCGCCTATGCCGGGAAGAAGGTTGTCACAAACGTCTCCCTCGAAGTCCGAGCGCGGCAGATCGTGGTGGTCCTCGGTCCGAACGGCGCGGGCAAGACCACGCTGCTGAAAGGCCTCTACGGCCTGATCGAGGAGCGCGAGGGATCGGTGATGCTCGGCGAGCATGACATCAGCGATAACGGTCCCCGGCGCAACATGGCTGCGGGCATCGGCTACGTCCCCCAGGGGGGAACGGTTTTCCCCGACCTCACGGTCGAGGAGAACCTGAAGCTCTGCTCCCGAGGCATCGGCTCCCCGAGCGAGGCCTACGACCAGATGTACGAGATCTTCCCGTCGCTGAAGAGGCGGCGGAAGCAGCGAGCCCGCGTCCTCAGCGGTGGTGAGAAGCAGATGCTGGCGATCGGGATGGGACTGATGCCCGAACCCAAGCTCCTGCTGGTCGACGAGCCCTCGATCGGGTTGTCGCCGGCGCTCGCTGATCAAGTGTTCCAGACCCTCACGACGGTCAACGCAACGGTAGGCACCGCGATCGTCATCGTGGAGCAAGCCGTGGACCGAGCACTCGAAGCAGCCGGTTATGCGTACGTCATGCGCGCCGGCCAGATCGTGTACGGCGGCACGCCGGGAAGCGTCGATGTAGACGCGATCTCCAGTCGAGCCGTTCCCAACCGGGAAGCAAGCACACAGGGCACGCCCGAAAGGGCTCAGGAGGCATGAAGTGACTCGAGTAAGCCTGTCAAAGTGGTCCGCCGCGTTGGGGCTCGCGCTCTTTGCGACAGCATGTGGTGGCGCGACCGACCCCGGGCAGAGCGCGGGGAACGAAGTGGGGCCTCGCAAGGCCGTCGCGCTGCCCGATGAGGTCAAGATCGGCGCCACCCTGCCCCTCACCGGCAGCGGCGCCGCTTGGGGCGCCTCGATCAGTCAGGCCATGAACCTGGCCGCGAAGGAGATCAACGCCAACGGCGGCGTCAACGGCAAGAACGTCAAGATCGCCTTTGAGGATCACCGCGCAGAGGCCCAGCAGGGTGCCAGCGCCTTCCGGAAGCTCGCGGAGGTGGACGGCGTACCCATCATCGTCACTGTCAACAGCGGACCGGTGCTGGCTCAGATCCCCATCGCCGAGGCCACCAAGACGCTGCTTTTCGACTCGGGTACGACGAGCCCCCAGGTCCGCAAGGGCGGCGCCTACGTCTTCAGCAACGTGCCTAAGGCCGACGACGAGGCCGCGGAGCAGGCGCGCTACGCGTTCGAGCAGCTGAAGTTCAAGAAGGCGGCGATCCTGTCGCGCCAGGACGAGTCCGGGACGAACTTCGCGCGCGAGCTGAAGACCACCTTCGAGAAGCTTGGTGGCGACGTCGTCTTCGAGGCCGCCCACCAGCCCGACGCGACCGACTTCCGGCCGGCGCTCGCACGCCTCAAGGCGTCGGGCGCCGAGGTCGCCTTCATCCCGACGTACATCAACGAGGCCGCCACCCTGCTCCGGCAGTCCGTCGAGATGAAGGTCGACGTGACCTGGATCGCCTACAGCACGGTCCTGAACAGCGCGTTCATCAAGCAGCTGGGCGACGCGAGCGAGAATCTGACGTTCTACGCGTCGACGCTGGGTTGGGCGCCGGAGGAGCCGGCCGGGCCGACCGCCAAGTTCGTCCAGGCCTACCAGGCGGCGTACAAGGAGGCGCCCGAGTTCTTCGGTGCCAACGCCTACGACGCGGTCTACGTCATCGTCGAGGCGATGAAGGCATGCGACTGCTACGACCCTGAGGGCATCGCGCAGGGTCTCCTGGACCTCAAGCCCTTCGCCGGTGTGACCGGTGAAACGGCGTTCGACGACGACGGCATGGCGGTCAAGCCGATCCTCTGGTACCGCATCAAGTCCGACGGCAGCCTCGAGCGGCAGAAGTAGTGGCTGCGCCCCAGACGCTGACGCGGTCGCCGTCCGTGGCGACGAAGAGCTACTGGAATCCGGCGATCGAGACCATGCCGGCAGCCACGTTGGCAGTCATGCAGCAGCGCCTGCTTAAGCGCCAGGCTGCCTACCTGTGGAGGCGCTCGGAGTTCTACCGGGCGGCGTGGTTGGAGGCCGGGATCCAGAGCGTGGACGACATCCAGCTCGAGGACCTGCATGGCTTTCCACTCACCACGAAGGCAGCGCTGCGGGAGAGCCTGATTGCCTGCCCTCCTCTGGGCTATCACCAGGCGGCGCCCATGGCAGGTGTCATCCGCGTGCACGCCTCCTCGGGCACCACGGGTCAGCCCACGTACATGGGTATCACGCGCGGTGACCACGACATCTGGACCGAGTCCGTCAGCCGCGTCTTCTGGGCGGCCGGCTTCCGTCCCGATGACGTCTATGCGCACTGCCTCCCGCTCGGCATGTTCGTGGGCGGCCTTCCCCTGCAGTGCGCTGTCGAGAACATCGGCTCGACGTTCTTCTCACCGTGGCCCGGCGGCACGGACCGGCTGGTGACGATGATGGAACAGCTGTCCGCCACGGTGCTGTGCAGCACGCCGTCCTACGTCCGAAGGCTGACCGAGTACGTACAGCAGGAGCTGAGCACCGATCCTCGCTCTCTCGGCGTGAGGGTGATGGCACTCGGCGCCGAGCCGGGCACCGAGGTGTACCGGCCCGAGCTTGAAGCCACCTGGGGATGCACCGTTGTAGAGACGGCGGGCAACTCGGACGTCCTGCCGCTGTTCTACGCGGACTGCGAGCTGCGTGAGGGCATGCACATGCTTGTGCCGGACTACCTGTACGTCGAGCTCGTCGACCCGGTCACGAAAGCGCCCGTCGCGTGGGAGGAGGGTGCGGAGGGCGGGCTCGTCTACACGGCTCTCGAGCGGGAGGCGTCGCCTGTCTTCAGGCTGGAGTCCAACGACCACGTCGTCGTGGCAGGAACAGGCACGTGCCAGTGCGGCCGGACCACCCCGAGGCTCCGCATCGTCGGGCGGTACGACGACATGATGATCGTCGGTGGGCTCAACGTCTTCCCGTCGGCGATCGCGGAAGTGCTCGGACAGCTGCCACCGGAGATGACGACCGGAGCCTTCCGCATCGTCCGGCAGGACGATGCCCCCGCGCAGCGCGCCTTGGTGCTCCGCGTGGCGGAGCCGACTCCGGACCTGGGCGGCGAGGACCGCGCTCGGTTGGAGACGCGGATAGCCGATGTCGTCAAGGAGTCGCTAGGTCTTCGTCCCGTGGTCGAGCTGGTTCCAGCACATGCTGTCGCAGCGGCCGAGTTCAAGACCAAGTACGTCGAGGACGCACAGTGACAGACATCGACTGGACCGGCGGGCACAACGACTCGCCGAGCAGCGCCCAGCTCCGCAGCGCCGTGCGCGCGTTCGCCGAGACGGCCGTCCTGGAACCCGCGAGGCGGTACGACGCTGCCGGCGTGTTCCACGCTGACATCTACGATGCACTCCGGAAGTCGCCGTTCCCGGCTGCCTGCTTCCCGCCCGAGCTCGGCGGCACCGACGGCTCGACCAAGGCGCTGATCGTGGTCCTCGAGGAGCTCGGCCGGGCGGACATCTCGACGGCGGTGACGTTCGCCACGACGGTCGAGCTGGCAGCCGGAGCCGTTCTGCTGGGCGGCACCCCGGAACAGCGCGCGACGTGGATCCCGCCCGTCATCGCGGGTGAGCAGATCGCCAGTTATGCGATTGCTGAGCAGAGCTCCGGGTCGGACGTCAAGGCCCTGGAGACGGTCGCGCGGCGCGTTGGTGCCTCGTGGGTGCTCGACGGCTCCAAGAAGTACGTGACGAACGTGATCCCGCACCTGCCCGGCTACGTCGTGATCGTGGCGAAGCTCGAGAGTGCCGGCCGGGACGCACCCTTGGGCGCCTTCGTCGTTCCGTACAACACTCCCGGGCTCGAGGTCTCCGCACCCCACGACAAGATGTCCTGGCGAGGGACCGTGCTGGTCGACCTCGTGCTGCGCGACTGCGAGCTGCCCGAGGACGCGTACCTCGGGGGCGGCGCCGTGCCCTGGACCTCCGGAGTGAGCCGGGTCTTCGAGCTCGGCCGCACGGGCATGGCGGCCATCGCGCTCGGGTCCTCAGAGCGGCTGCTGCAGGAGTCCCTCGACCACGCCGCTGATCGCGTCCAGTTCGGCAAGTCGCTGGACAGCTTCCAGAGCACTCGCATGCGCCTGGCAGAGATGTGCACTGACATCGCGGCGGCTCGGCTGCTGGTCTACCGGGCGGCGGAGCTCCGCGACGAGCTGCTGATGGGTCGATACGGCTTCGAGCACGGCATCGACACACCGGCCCAGCGGACTTACTCCAGCTTGGCTCACGTCGCGAAGCTGTTCACGAGCGAGGTCACCGGCCGGGTCGCCGACGCCGCAGTACAGATCCTGGGAGGCAAGGGCCTCACGGAGGAGTCCGACGTGGGTCGCTTCTACCGCGACCAGCGAATGTTCCGCATCGGACAAGGCACGACCGAAATCGAAAAACTGATCATTGCCCGAGCACTACTGGGCTCACGCGTAGAAACGGCGGCACAGTCATGAACGAGACCACGGTACGGCTCATCCTCGATGGGCGAGTAGGGACGCTGCTGTTCGAGCGCGCCGACGGCGTTCAAGTCGTGGGCAGCGGGACCATGGCCAGCCTCAACGCCCATCTCCTAGAACTGGCGACGTCGGATGCGGTGGACGTCGTCGTGCTGCGAAGCGGTCCAGGCGCGAAGACGTTCATCATGGGCGCGGACGTCGAGCAGCTCGACGGCCTGAGCGCGCTCGAGGCGACGCGGTTCGCGGGCGAGTTCCAGGACATGTGCGACCGCCTCGAGAACCTCCCGCAGCTGACCCTGGCCGCGATGTCCGGTCCCACGTTCGGCGGAGGCTGCGAGATCGCCCTCGCGTGCGATCTGCGATTCGCCTCGACCCGGATGCGCATGGCGCTGCCCGAGGTAACGCTCGGACTGATGCCCGGTGGAGGTGGCACCGCACGGCTGGCCCGTCTGGCTGGCGCCAGCGTCGCACTCGAGCTCATCCTGTCGGCCAGCCCACTCGATGCCGCACGTGGCGTCCAGGTCGGCGTCGTGAACCGTGCGTTCGCACCAGAGGAGCTCGACGAGGGCGTCGATGCCTTCGTGCAGGTGCTGATCGCTCAGTCCTCCCCCGCGCTGCGCCTCACGAAGGGCGTCATCCGCCGAACCCTTGACGGAAGCCTGGCGTCGGCCAACGAGCTGGAGCGGCTGGCCTTCGGCGTCCTCGCGTCCACCCCGGAGGCCCACAGCGGCGTGTCGGCCTTCCTGGCGCGTCGCAACGGCATCTCGCCCAACGGCGGGAAAGCACGGGCATGATGATGCCGGCTCAGCTCTGGTTCAACGCGCTGGTCCTGGGCGGGATGTACGCCCTTCTGGCACTGGGTCTGGGACTCATCTACAACACGACGCGCCTGTTCGACTTCTCCTTCGGCGCGATCTACGTCATCGGTGCCTACTCCGCGTACCAGCTGTTCGAGCTCACTGATTTCGGCACCATCCCGGTGATCCTCCTCTCGGCCCTCGTCTCGACGGCTGTCGGCGTCCTGCTCATGCACGTGGTCTACCGGCGGCTGATCCTGAGGGGTACCCCTTTTCTGGGGTTCGCGGTGGCGACGCTCGGCGTGGCCATCATCCTTGAGAACGCCATCGCGTACTTCTACTCCCCGGTGGTTCGCACCCTGGAGGCGTCCGACGGCATCGGCACCTTCGAGACCACCTGGGGTGGAGTCCGGGTTACCGGTGTGCAGCTGCTGATCCTCGGTGGCGCCGTTCTGGCCATGGCCGCCTTCTTCCTGTTCTTCCAGCGGACGCGTGCAGGCCTCGACCTTCGTGCCGTCAGCAGCGATGCGGGGCTTGCGGAAGCCAAGGGTGTGGAGCGACTCCGCAGCGCCTATATCGCCTTCACCGTCGGCTACCTGCTTGCAGCCACGTCGGCCGTCCTCATCACTCTCGAGAACCGGACCCTGCAGCCGTCCATCGGGCACGAGATGGTCGTCATCGCCATCGTCGGGGTCCTGCTGGGAGGAGCCAGCAACACCCCGGCGGCAGCGGTCGGTGGCTTCGTCCTGGCCCTCGCCAGCTACCAGATGACGTGGTGGTTCGGCGAGCAGTGGGCGCGCCCGATCATTTACACCTCCTTGATCGGCCTGCTGCTCGTCCGGCCGCAGGGCATGTTCGGGCGCAAGATCAGCTTTGTTGGCCGATAGCCAGACCAGCTCCCGCCGCCGCTAGCCGCCGATTCCTGAAAGGCGTCTCACGTCATGCTCAACGTCATCCTTGCCGCCCTGATCGTTGGCCTCATCTTCGCCATCTTGAGCATGAGCAGCGATCTGCTGATCGGCTACACCGGCCTCATGGTCATGAACCAGGCGGCCATGATGGCCGTCGGTGCGTACGCCGCAGCTCTGCTGTCTCTCCGACTCGGATGGCCACCCCTGCTGTGCATGCTGGCTGGGGCACTGATCGCCGGGGCCTCGGGAGTGCTCGTAGCCCTGCCGGCCTTCAGGCTGAGCCACGACTACTTCCTGATCGCGACGCTCGCCAGTCAGATCGCGATCGTCGCCCTCATCAACAACTGGATCAGCCTGACGCGCGGGCCACTGGGTCTCTACGGGCTACAGCGGCCCGCGATGTTCGCGACCCTCCCCCGGTATTTCCTCCTCACGCTGCTGGTCGCCTCGGCGGCGCTGCTGCTGTGCTGGTGGCTGTCGAAGAGCTACTTCGGGGTGACGCTGCAGGCCCTGCGGGACGACCAGGTGAGCTTGGAAGGTCTCGGCACCTCGATCATCCAGGTCAAGATCGAGGCGATGTTCATCGCCTGCACGCTGATGGGCCTGGCGGGAGGGCTCTACGCGTTCTACCTCACCAGCCTCGACCCCTTCTCGTTCGCCTTCAGCCTCTCCGTGCTGGTCCTGAGCATGGTCGTCATCGGCGGTGCGGGCAACGTGCTGGGAACGGCAGCAGCGGGCGTCCTCCTCGTGGGGATCCCCGAGGGACTTCGCTACGTCGGTCTGTCCACGGTCGAGTTCGCTCAGCTGCGGCAGATGGCCTACGGCGCCCTGATGGTGGCTTTCATCATGTACCGACCGCGCGGACTCTGGGGGCGTCGCCCGCTCTAGCCGGTCCCTCGAAAGGAGCAAGGCGACTCATGCTCGAAATTCACGAACTGTCGATGAACTACGGCGGTGTGCAGGCGCTGACGAATGTCAGCATGGTGTTCAGTCCTGGAAAGATCACTGGGATCATCGGGCCGAACGGGGCCGGGAAGACGACCCTGTTCGACGCCGTGACGGGGTTCGTCCGCCCGAGCCAAGGCCAGGTGACCCTGGACGGCACCCGCATCGACGGCCAACGCCCGTCCCGCATCGCAAGACGCGGACTCGTGCGAACCTTCCAGGAGGTCCGGGTCTTCGATGGGCTCACCGTTGCGGACAACATCTACGTCGCGAAGCAGGCCAGGCGTTACCGCAACGTCTTCCGCGACGGGTCACGGCGGCGTCGCAAGGACGATGCGACCCTGACCGCGGAGCTCCCGCACATGGGCAGCCTCGCGACGAGGCTGGCGGACTATCCCCCGGACCTGTCGTTCGGCGAGCGGAAGCGCCTGGAGTACGTCCGGCTGCTCGCCTCGGGTGCGCACGCCCTGTTGCTGGACGAACCGGCGTCCGGCCTTGACGCCGACGCCTTGGCCGATCTCGGCGAGATCATGCAGGACGCGGCCTCCAAGGGCGCGGTCGTCTGCGTGATCGAGCACAACATGGACTTCGTGCTCGATGTGTGCGACTACGTCTACGTGCTGCACCTGGGCGAGCTGCTCGCCCACGGGCCGGCAGCTCACGTACTGGCCAACGAGGACGTCCGGCGGGTGTACCTCGGCCGGGAGCGCCTGAAGGAAGGCGAGACGGCCCCGACGGTCACCTCGCCGCTGGAGACCCATGGCTGAATCGTGCGACGACGGCACGATCAACGTGAGGGTCACCGATGACGGGGTGGCCCACGTCGAGCTGGATCGGCCGGCCCGCCTCAACACGCTGACCGAACGTCTGGTGCAGGACTTCCACCGAGCTCTGGACGAGGTCACGGCTGCCGGCGCCAGGGCGCTCGTCGTAACAGGGACCGGGCGCGCGTTCTGCGCCGGCCGGGACCTCACTGAAGCCGTACCGGGTGAGGACGCGGAAGCTGTCGTCCGCGAGGTCTTCAACCCGCTGGTTCTCCGCCTCGCGGGATTCGAGATCCCGACCCTCGCAGGTGTCCAAGGAGCGTGCCTGGGAGCCGGCCTCGGCATCGCGCTCGCCTGTGACGTGATCGTCGTGGAGGCGCAGGCCAAGCTCGGGTCGCCGTACCGGCGCCTGGGTGCGGTCCTGGACGTCGGCCTCCACGACCTGATGGCCTCCCGGATTGGGCGTGGCCGCACCTTGGAGCTCGTCTACACGGGCGTGCTCGTGACGGGGCAGGAAGCTGCGCGCCTCGGCCTCGTCAACCGGGCCGTGACGGGGCTTGACGAACTGGCCTCAGAGCTGACCGCTCTGGCGCAGCACGTCGCGGCCGGTCCGACCCTCGCGTTCCGCGAGTCCAAGGCCATCATGCGGCACTGGTCAGCAGGGGCCAGCTTCGAAGCTGTCCTCGACATGGAGGCGCGGGCGCAGGGCCGCGCCGCGCAGACAGCCGACTACCAGGAGGGGTTGGCCGCCTTCCGGCTCAAGAGGGCGCCTCAGTTCCGAGGGGCCTAGCCATGACCGAGCGGCGTAGGAAAGGTGACACGTTGAGGACAGCGCGACAGGGAACGGCGAGGGGGTGCTGATGCCTACCCTCCCCCTGCGGCGGGGCGTCACGCTCGGCATCCAGCACGGTCTCCGCGTGGAACAGCTGCCGGAGCTGGCACTCGCCGCCGAGGGCCTGGGCTACACCGACGTGTGGAGTGAGGAAGCCGGGGGCACCGACGCCGTCACCACACTCACCGCTGCGGCCATGGTCACCCGGTCAACGGCAGTGGGCACCGGCATCATCCCTGTCTTCGGCCGCGCCCCGGCGGTCGTCGCCATGGAGGCTGCGTGCCTGCAGCTGCTCTCGGGCGGGCGGTTCCGGTTGGGGCTGGGCGCATCAACGGCCACCATTGCCACCGCCTGGCGGGGGGAGCCGTACCGACGTCCACTGACACGGCTTCTGGAGTACGTCGACGTCATCCGGAGGCTCCTGGCCGGCGAGAAGGTGACGCACCGCGGTGAGTTCGACCTGGACGGCTTCCGGTTGCAGCTGCCGGCGCCGCTGCCGGCCCCACCGCCGATCTACCTGGCGGCGCTGGGCGATCGCACCTTAACGGCGGTCGGCGAGCACGCGGATGGTGTCATCCTCAACAACCTGACACCAGGGGCCATCGCGCGCAGCAGAGCGCTGGTCGCCGACGCCGCCGCACGTTGCGGCCGCGACCCGAGCGCCATCGACATCATCGGACGGGTCAGCGTCCTCGTGGAGGAGGACGAGGAACGCTGTCGCGAGGTCGTTTCCCGTATCGCAGGCTTCTACCTCAGCGCCGAGGTCTACCGCGCGTCACTGACCCGACAGGGCTTCGGCGCGGAGGTCGAGCGGTTCTCCGCCCGGTGGGACAAGGGGGAACGCGTCCAGGCCCTGGGAGAGCTCAGTGATGACCTGCTGGCCGCATTCGCGGTGTTCGGCGACAGGGACACCGTACGAGCGCAGATCGGCCGGTTGCGAGCGGCCGGCCTGGACGCACCCATCATCTACCCCATCGTCCTGCCCGGAGCGGACCAGTCGCGAGACGACGCCCTGGCGAAGAGCCTCGACGTCTTGGCGGTGTGCGGGGATGTGTAGTGGTCCACGCCCAGTCCACCGGCGGCTTACCAGGGGCGCGGGCCGCAGGACATCGTCCCTGGCGCGGTGAGCGGCATGACCACGGTCCCTCGGCCCCGTGACGTCCCCAGTTCGACCTTCGCGGACGTCTTGCGCCAGAGCTACGAGCAGTTCGCGACCTCAACCGCGATCGTCGGCGTGGAGGGTCCGGTCACCTACAGCGAGCTCGGGAAACGGGCGCTGCGCGTGGCAGCGTCCCTACGCAAGCGCGGCCTGGTCCAGGGTGATCGCGTCGTGCTGCTCACGGCGAACCGACCGGAGTTCTTCGAGGTCGAGCATGCCGCCCTGATGGGCGGCTTCGTCCGGGTGGCGCTGAGTCCGCGGCTGCATCCCAAGGAGGTCGCGCACATCATTCGCGACGCCGGGGCGAGCGCCCTGTTCGTCGAACCGGAGTGGGAGAGCAAGCTCCCGGAGGTCCTCAGCAACTGTCCCGAGATCGCCGTCGCCGTGGGGTTCGGCGATTCCCCCGCTGCGCCGGCGCAGCATCTTTCCTATCGTGAGCTGCTCGCCGAGTCGCCCGACGCCGAGCCGGTGCCCTACGTCGTGGCACCGGACGACCTTGCTGCACTGATCTACACCTCGGGCACCACC
>JAOPVD010000291.1 GCA_025966295.1 Frankiales bacterium
GCGCACTGCCAGCGGGACGAACCCGAGCCGGGCGAAGAACCGGGCGGCGTCGCGCGAGCTCGGGTGCACGCTCACCACGAGCTGCTCGATGCCGTGCTCGTCGGCGTACGCCGCGGCGGCCGCGACCAGCGCCTTGCCGGCGCCGCGCCGGCGGTGCCGGTCCGACACCACGCCGTGGCTGACGTGCACGGCCGGGATGTCGAGCAGCGCGTTCGCGGTGGCGATCGTGAACATCGCCATCCCGAGCAGCTCCTCGTGGTCGCCGTCCTTGCCCCCCACGGCGAGCACCAGGTGCCGCTGGGGGTCCGCGATGGCCTCGGCGTACCGCTGCGCCAGGGCGGCCCGGGTCGCCGCCGAGCCGCGGACCCGGACGGCGCCCTCGACCGGCAGCACCTGCTCGCGCAGCTCGTCGCCGAACTCCAGCAGCGCCGGCAGGTCGTCGGGCGTGACGGGCCGCACGTGCACGGGACTCCACGGCACGAGGTCAACTCCGGGGGACGGGCCGGCGGGGGCCAGCAGCTGGGAGCGGCCACACTACTCACCGTCACCAGCTGCGCCCATAGGGCGATCGGGTGGTGTCCGGGCTACCGGGTGACGACCTGCGTTGACCCCTCTGAACCTCAGGTCTAGGGTTCACGGCTGAGCAGGGCCCGGAACGCTGAGTAGAGAACGTCCAGGGTCGGGGAAGACCTGGGCGGAGCCAAAAGCGTCCCGGGTCCTGCTCGTTTTACGCCGCTGTCAGTCCTCGCCGAGGTAGGCCTTGCGGACGTTCTCGTCGGTGAGCAGGTCCGGGCCGGTGCCGGTGAGCACCACCCGCCCGGTCTCGAGCACGTAGCCGGTGTCGGCCAGCGCCAGCGCCGCGGAGGCGTTCTGCTCCACCAGCAAGATGGTGGTGCCCGCTGCCTTGAGCTCGGCGACGGTGTCGAAGATCAGCTGGATCATGATGGGCGACAGCCCCATCGACGGTTCGTCGAGCATGAGCAGCCGCGGCCGGCTCATCAGCGCCCGGCCGATCGCGAGCATCTGCTGCTCGCCGCCCGACAGCGTGCCGGCCTTCTGGGCGCGGCGCTCGTGCAGCCGCGGGAAGCGCTCGAAGACCTCGGCCACGTCCTGCGCGATGGCCTCGCCCTTGCGGCTGTAGGCCCCCAGTTCGAGGTTCTCCTCCACCGTCATCAGCGGGAAGATCCGGCGGCCCTCGGGGGCGTGCGCGACGCCGCGCGCCACGATCTCGTGCGCCTTGAGCTTGTCCAGCCGCGCCCCGTCGAACAGCACCTGGCCCGCGACCGGCCGCAGCAGGCCCGACAGGGTGCGCAGCGTCGTGGTCTTGCCGGCCCCGTTGGTGCCGATCAGCGTGACGACCTGGCCCTCCTCGACGTCCAGGCTGATGCCCTTGATCGCCTCGATCGCGCCGTACGCGACGCGGAGGTCGCGCACCTCGAGCAGGCTCATGGCCTGCCAAGGTAGGCGGCGATGACCCGCTCGTCCGACTGGACCTCCTGCGGGGTGCCCTCGACGAGCTTCTCGCCCTGCACCAGCACCGCCACCCGGTCGCACAGCCCGAACACGAAGCGCATGTCGTGCTCGATGAGCACGACCGAGACGCCGCGGGCCTGCACGGCCCGGACCAGGTCCACCGCCGCGGCCGTCTCGTTGGGGTTCATGCCGGCGGTGGGCTCGTCGAGCAGCAGCAGGCCGGGGTCGGTGGCGAGCGCGCGCGCGATCTCCAGGCGACGCTGGTCGCCGTAGTTGAGGTTCTTGGCCAGGTGCTCCGCGAGCGGGCTGAGCCCGACGAACTGCAGCAGCTCGCGCGCGGTGTCGAGGGCGTCGCGCTCCTCCCTGCGGTAGCGCGGGCCACGCCCGATGGCCGCGAGGACGCCGGTGCGGTTGCGGGTGTGCCGGCCGACGAGGACGTTCTCGAGCACGGTCATGTTGTGGAACAGCCGGATGTTCTGGAAGGTCCGGGCGACGCCCGCGACGGTGACCCGGTCCGGCCGGGACGGCAGCGGTGCGCCACGGAAGGTGATGCGCCCCGAGGTCGGGGTCTCCATCCCGGTCAGGCAGTTGAAGAAGGTGGTCTTCCCGGCGCCGTTGGGCCCGATCACCCCGACGATCTCGCCCTCCTCGACGGTGAGGTCGACGTGCGAGACCGCCTGCAGGCCGCCGAACCGCTTGGTGACGCCCTGGGCCTCCAGCAGCGGCATCAGGCCACCGCCGACCCGGGCGGCGCCGACAGGGCGTCGGCGCCATCGGCGTCGTGGAACTCCCGCTGCCGGCGCCGGCTCGGGATCATGCCCTCCGGCCGGAACCGCATGAGGATCACCAGCAGCAGCCCGAACAGCAGCAGCCGGTAGTCGCTGAAGGCCCGCAGCTTCTCCGGCACCGCGATGAGGATCGCGGCGCCCACGACCGCGCCCGGCACGGTGCCCATGCCGCCCAGCACCACCGCGGCGAGCAGGAACACCGACTGCAGGAAGACGAACGAGTCGGGACTGACCTGCGTCGCGACGTGCGCCTGCACCGTCCCGGAGGCGCCGGCCAGCGTCGCCCCGATGCCGAACGCCAGCAGCTTGTAGGACACCGTGTTGATGCCCATCGCGGATGCTGCGAGCTCGTCCTCCCGGATCGCCACCCAGGCCCGCCCGATGCGGCTGGCGTTGAGCCGGGCGAACACGAACATGACGAGCGCGACCAGCACCAGCTCCAGGTAGTAGTAGTTGGCGAAGCCGGCCAGCTCCACGCCGAACACCGTGTGCGGCAGCCCGAAGTCGAACGACCCCTGTCGCAGGTCCGGGATGTTGGACAGCCCGTTCGGCCCGCCGGTGTAGGCGTCGTAGGTGTTCACCAGGGTGTGGAAGATCTCGCCGAACCCGAGCGTCACGATCGCCAGGTAGTCGCCGCGCAACCGCAGCGTCGGTGCGCCGATGAGCACCCCCACCAGGCCGGACACCAGCGCGCCCAGGACGATGACGGCCAGGAACGGCAGGTGCCCGCGGGACGGGCCGAGCCCCGCGTTGCCGTACAGCGCCGCGACGTAGGCCCCGACGCCGAAGAACGCGATGTAGCCCAGGTCCAGCAGGCCGGCGAGGCCCACGACCACGTTGAGGCCGATGGCCGCGGCCGCGAAGACCCCGACGTTGGCGGCCACCCGCAGCCAGTACGACGAGCCGCCCTGGGTGAACGGGAAGGTGACCGCGGCCGCCGCCATCAGCACCAGCGTCAGCGCCTGCCGGCGGGCGTAGAGCGCCCCCAGCCACTCGAACAGCCCGAGCCGGTTGAGGGCCACCAGCCCGCCGCCGAGCGCCAGCAGGAAGCCGACGAACTGGCTCGGCGCCTCGACGTCGAGGGCATAGACCAGCAGCGCCAGCGAGGCGGCCACCGCGAAGACCACGGCGAGCGCCTCGACGAGTGCCGGCAGCACCGGCCACGACCGCGGCAGCGGCGCCCCGTCGTCGGGCAGCGCGACGAACGCCGCCACCCCGAGCAGCGCGCCCAGCAGCGTCACCCAGGCACCCACCGAGACGTTCACCAGCCCGCCGCCGTCCCGGGCGATGGCGATGATGGTCTGCACCACCACCGCCAGCAGCGCCAGCGTGGCGGCCAGGCCGGCCTGCCGGCGGCGGCTGAACCGCACCGCGACCAGCGCCAGGGCGGGCGCCAGCGCCAGCACGTAGATCCGCGACCCGGCCGGGTAGAGCGCCAGCGACATCAGCCCGGGGAAGCCGCTGAACGTCGCCCACGGCAGGTTGGTGCCCACCACGACGAGCACGAACGCCGCGGCCGCCAGCGACGGACTGAGGCGGGTGCCGTGCGACCGCAGCCGCTCGGCGCTGGTGGCCACCCGGTCGAGTAGCGCCGCCGTCACGCCCGGCTCCGCACGCTCTCACCCAGCAGCCCGGTCGGCCGGAACACCAGCACCAGCACCAGCACGACGAAGGCGAAGCTGTCCTTCAGGGCCGAGCCGTTCGGGACGTACTGGGTGGCCAGCGCCTCGACGATGCCCAGGGTGAAACCGCCGAGCACCGCCCCGGTGATGTTGCCGATGCCGCCCAGCACCGCCGCGGTGAACGCCTTCAGCCCGGCGATGAAGCCGATCTTGAAGTCGATGGGGCTGGCGATCATGCCCTGCAGCACCCCGGCGGCGCCGGCGAGCAGGCCGCCGAGCACGAACGTGATGACGATGATGCGGTCGGTGTCGACCCCCATCAGCCGGGCGGTGTCCGGGTCCTGCGCGGTGGCCCGCATCGCCCGGCCGGTCGCGCTCCGGAAGACGAAGGTGCGGAGCGTGAGCATCAGCACCAGCGCCAGGCTGATGACGAACAGGTCGACGTAGGTGAGCGTGACGCCGCCGAGGTCGACCGTCCCGCGTGGGAACAGCTGCGGGAACGGCTTCCCGACCGAGCCGTTCGGGTAGAACAGCCGGATCGACTCCTGCAACGCGATGGAGACCCCGATCGCCGTGATGAGCGGCGCGAGCCGGGGCGCGTTGCGCAGCGGCCGGTAGGCGACCCGCTCCACGAACGCGGCCAGCAGCGCGCTCGTCAGCATCGCGACCAGCAGCACCAGCAGCAGCGCGATGCCGCTGGGCAGCGAGGACGGCAGCACGTAGTGGTAGAGCGTGTAGCCGCCGAAGGCGCCCACCATGAAGATCTCGCCGTGCGCGAAGTTGATGAGCTGGACGATCCCGTAGACCATCGTGTAGCCGAGCGCGATGAGGGCGTAGAGCGCCCCGAGGACCAGACCGTCCGACAACTGCTGGAAGAACTGCTGCACGCCGACTCCGCCCCTCGAGCTGCCCTGGGAGAGGTCGGGGGACGCGGCCGGTCCGGCCACGTCCCCCGCTCAGCTCACCCGGCGAAGGTGCCGGTCTCCTTCTTCTTGAACTCGCCGCTCTCGACCTTGTACATGGTGATCACCTTGTTGGTGGTGTCACCGAACTCGTCGAACGAGACCTTCCCGGTCGCGCCGTCGAGCTGGGTCGCCTGCACCGCCTGGACGATCTCGGCGCGGACGCTGTCGTCGATCGTCGTCTTGCCCGGCAGCACCTTGGCGAGCGCCGCGATGAGCACCTGGGCGGCGTCGTAGGTGTTCGGGCCGTAGGCGGAGAAGGCGTCCTTGTAGCCGGCTGCCTTGTAGTCGCTCACGTAGGTCGCCGCCGACGGCAGGTCCTCGACGGCCGCACCGACGTTGGTCGCGTAGGAGTTCGCGGTCGGCGTGCCCAGGGTGGCCACGAAGCTCTTGTCGACCAGACCGTCACCGCCCATGAACGGCACCTTCACGCCGCCGTCGCTGAGCTGCTTGGCGAACGGGGCGCCCTCCGGGAACTGCCCGCCGTAGAAGACCAGGTCCGGCTTGGCCGCCTTCACCTTGCTCACCAGCGACCCGAACTCCTTCTGGTCCTTGGTGACGAAGTCGGTGCCGACGACGGTGCCGCCCTTTTTCTTGAACTCGGTCCCGAACGCCTGGCACAGGCCCTGGCCGTAGACCAGCTTGTCGTTGACCAGGTAGACCTTCTTGGCCTTCAGGGTGCTCGCCGCGTAGTCGGCCGCGAAGGCGCCCTGGATGAGGTCGGTGGTCGCGACCCGGAAGTAGCTCGCGAACGGCCGCTTCTTGGTCGTCAGGTAGGTCTGCCCCTGCGTGAGGCTGGGGTTGGTGTTGGCCGGCGAGATGAGCACGATGCTCTGCTTGTTGAGCTGCGGCGCGGCCTGCAGCGCGATCGAGGACTGCAGGGTGCCGATCACGGCCGCGACCTGGTTGTCGGAGGCCAGCTTGGAGGCCGCCGCCCCACCGGTGTTGGGGTCCTCCTGGTCGTCCTGCGGGTCGAACTGGATCTTCCAGCCCTTGACCGTGCCGTTCTTGTTGGCCTGGTTGATGGCCAGGTCGGCGCTGTTCTTCATGCCGAGCCCGAGGGCGGACAGGCTGCCGGTCAGCGGGGCGATCATGCCGATCTTGACGACCTTGTCGGACGACGCGCCTGCCCCGCTCTCCTTCTTCGAACCGCAGGCGGACAGCGCGAGAGCACCGATGAGCAGGGGTGCGGTGTACCGAACGAGACGGAGTGAGCGCACGTGCTACCTCCAGCATGGGAGGACCAGCGGGTCCGGCCCTCAGCGTGATGCCGGCCGAACGTACTCACCCAAAGGGGTTCAGACCACTACAGCTGTTTGGCGTAACGCCGCCGTTGCCGGACCGTGACCTGGGCGCCAGCCTCAGGTCGGCGTACCCGCAGCAGCGTCCGGTACGGCGACGCCGTCGACCACGTCCTGGGCCACCGTGCGCATCGATCGGCGCTGGTCCATCGAGGCCCGCTGGATCCAGCGGAAGGCCTCCGGCTCGGTCATGCCGTGCTCGGTCTGGAGCACGCCCTTGGCCCGGTCGACCAGCTTGCGGGCCTCGAAGCGGCCGGTGAGGTCGGCCACCTCGGACTCGAGGGCGACGATCTCGGCGAACCGGGACACCGCCATCTCGATGGTCGGCAGCAGGTCCTTTTTCTGGAACGGCTTGACCAGGTAGGCCATCGCGCCGGCCTCGCGGGCCCGCTCCACCAGGTCGCGGTCGCTGAAGGCGGTGAGGATGACGACCGGGGCGATGCGGGCGGTGACGACCTGCTCGGCCGCGGAGATGCCGTCGAGCACCGGCATCTTGACGTCCAGGATGACCAGGTCGGGGCGGAGCTCGGTGGCGAGCCGGACGGCCGTCTGGCCGTCGCCGGCCTCACCGACCACGGCGTAGCCCTCTTCCTCGAGCATCTCCTTCAGGTCGAGGCGGATGAGGGCCTCGTCCTCGGCGATCAGCACCCGGCGGGTTGTGGTGGACACCTGCTGCAGGCTACCGACCCCCTACGCTGGCGCGGTACGCCCCCGTAGCCCAACCGGCAGAGGCACGGTGCTCAAACCACCGACGGTGAGGGTTCGAATCCCTCCGGGGGCACGCTGCCCGCTGCGTTCAAGGAGGCCCAGGTGAGTGCCGATGCCCTGCGCATGAGGCGTTCCTCGGCTGCCCTGTCCACGCTGCTCGCGGCGGTGCTGGTGACGCCGCTCGCGACGCCGGCGAGCGCGGCCGGCAACGACTACCCGTACCGCGGCGACGCGGTCAGCCGGTCGGACAGGTGGGGCTTCACCACCCGGCAGTGCGTGAGCTTCGTGGCCTGGCGGCTGGCCCAGAGGAACCGCCCGCTCAGCAACGCCACCCAGAAGTGGGGCAACGCCGGCCACTGGGACGAGACCGCGCGCGCCCGCAAGGTCGTGGTGACCACCAAGCCCAAGGTGGGCGCGGTGGCGCACTGGAACCCGAACGAGAAATCGCGCTTCTACCCGAGCGGCGGCGGCACCGGCACGCTCACCGCCGGCCCGGTCGGGCACGTCGCCTACGTCGCGGCCGTCCACTCCGACGGCTCGGTGCGGATCGAGCAGTACAACCTCAGCGGCAACCGGTCGTACTCGGTGATGCGGGTCAAGGCGCCCCGCTACCTCTACCTCGGGGGCTAGTCGCTCCAGCCCGGCAGCCGGTCGCCCAGGCGCCACACCCGCAGGGCGTTGGTCGAGCCGGACGTCGACGGCGGGCTGCCCGCCACGATGGTGACCAGCTCGCCGACCTGCATCCGCCCGAGCCCGAGCATCGAGCTGTCGACCTGCCGCACCATCTGGTCGGTGTGCTGCACCGCCGGCACCAGGAACGTCTCGACGCCCCAGACCAGCGACAGCTGGCTGCGCACCTCGGGCAACGGGGTGAAGGCCAGCAGGGGGATCGGCGAGCGGTGCTCGGCCAGCCGCCGGGCGGTGTCGCCGCTCTGCGTGAACGCCACCAGCGCCCGGGCGCCGACCTGCTTGCCGACCGTGGCGGCCGCCTTGGCGATGGCGCCCGGGATGTTGCTCGGCACCCGCTCGATCGGCGGCACGCTCTCCAGCGCCTCCTCCGCGGCCACGATGATGCGGGCCATGGTGGCGACGGTCTCGACCGGGTAGGCGCCGACGCTGGTCTCGCCGGACAGCATCACGGCGTCGGTGCCGTCCAGCACGGCGTTGGCGACGTCCGAGGCCTCGGCCCGGGTGGGCCGCGAGTTGCTGATCATCGAGTCGAGCATCTGGGTGGCGACGATGACCGGCTTGGCGAGCTCGCGGGCGACCCGGATCGCGCGCTTCTGCACGATCGGGACCCGCTCCAGCGGCATCTCCACGCCCAGGTCGCCGCGGGCCACCATCAGCCCGTCGAAGGCCTCGACGATCTCCTCGAGGTTGTCCACCGCCTGCGGCTTCTCGATCTTGGCCAGCACCGGCAGCCGGGCGCCGTACTCGTCCATGATCTCGTGCACCCGGTCGATGTCGCGGGCGCTGCGCACGAACGACAGCGCGACCATGTCGGCCCGCAGCGTCATGGCGAAGCGCAGGTCGGCCTCGTCCTTGTCCGACAGCGCCGGGACGTTGACGCCGATGCCCGGCAGCGACAGGCCCTTGTGGTTGGAGACCGGCCCGCCCTCGGTGACCTGGCAGCGCACCACAGGACCGTCGACGGACAGGACCTTCAGCCCGACCTTGCCGTCGTCGACGAGCATCCGCTCACCGGCGGCGATGTCACCGGCCAGGCCCTTGTAGGTCGTGGACACCAGGTCGTGGGTGCCCGCGACGTCCTCGGTGGTGATCGAGACGATCTCGCCGGTGGCCCACACGACCGGTCCCTGGGCAAAGGTGCCGAGGCGGATCTTCGGCCCCTGCAGGTCCACGAGGATCCCGACGTTGCGGCCGGTGTCCTCGGCCGCCTGGCGGATCGCGGCGAACGCGGCGGCGTGCTGTTCGTGCGTGCCGTGGGACAGGTTGAGGCGCGCGACGTCCATGCCCGCG
>JAOPVD010000293.1 GCA_025966295.1 Frankiales bacterium
TGCCGGCGACGCCGGACAGCAGCGGGCGGGTCTCGGCCAGCGAGGCCCCGAGGCCGTGCGCGACGACCGTGACCGGAGCGCCGGAGCCGGTGACGAGGGTCGTCAGCCCCACGGGCTCGAGGAGCCACTGACCGCCGGGCGCACGTCGACGAGGTACACGATCGCCGCGACGGTGCCCACGATGGAGAACAGGTTCAGCACCTGCGGGAACAGCACCGCGAGCAGCACCGTGACGGCCAGGATGATCAGCCAGTTCTGCTTGGTGAGCTTGCCGTGGATCTCGAACGCGGCCGCCGGCCGGGTGGCGCAGTCGACGAGCGCCCAGAGCTTGAGGACCAGCAGGCCCAGGCTCAGGACGGTCAGCAGCAGGTTGGCGGGGTCCAGGAGGAGGTGCACCAGATCATCCTCACACGCAGACATCCGGACAGGCCGCGACCCCCGCGCTGCTGTCCGGGGACAGCAGCGCGGGGGTCGCGGGTGGAGCGGGTCCTAGCCGAGCTTGTTGGCAGCGCCCTCGGCGGCCTTCTCGGCCGACTTGGTGGCCTTCTTGGCGGAGGTCGCGGCGGCCTCGGCCTTGCGGACGGCCGCCTTGCCCTCGGCGATGGCGGCCTCGGTGGCCGGCTGGCGGCGGATCTGGCCGACCAGCTTCTCGCCGCGGACGGCCAGCTTGCCGTAGTAGGCGGTGGCGGTGCTCTGGGCCTTGGAGACCCGGCCCTCGAGCTCGTTGCGCAGGCCCTTGACCTGGGTCGGCAGGGCCTTGAGCTGCGCCGGGACGGCCTTCAGCTTCTCGGTCCGGGCGGTCCGGGCGGCCTCGAGCTTGGCCTGCAGCTTCTTGGCCTCGGCGGGGATCTCCTTGACCTGCTCGACGTAGAGGTCGACGACGCCGACGGCGGCGAAAGCGGGCTTCTTGGCCTCGTCGAGGTCGAGGACCTCAGGCAGCTTGACGGCGGGGAGCTTGGGGAGCTTGTCGGTGAGCGTGCTCATGTGGTGTCTCCAAAGTGGTGGGAAGAGGGGCAGGGGTCAGTCCTGCGCGGCCTGCACGGCCTTCGTGGTAGGTGCGGCCGCAGGGTCATGCGCGGGCGCGGACTCAGCGCGGGAGGCCGTCGCAGCGACGTTCTCCTTGCGGAAGCTCTCGTGGATCTCGAGCAGCACCTGCTTCTGCCGCTCGGTCAGCGTCTCGTCGGCCAGGACCGCGTCGACGACCGGGCTGGCCTCGCGCTGGTCGAGGAAGCCGGCCTGGACGTACAGCGCCTCGGCGGAGATCCGGAGGCCCTTGGCGATCTGCTGCAGGATCTCGGCGCTCGGCTTGCGCAGGCCCCGCTCGATCTGGCTGAGGTAGGGGTTGCTGACACCGGCCGACTTGGCGAGCTCGCGCAGCGAGATCTTGGCGGTCTGGCGCTGCTCGCGGATGAACTCCCCGAGGTGACGGACGTCGATGGCCGGCACGTGGAGCTCCTTCCCGAGCGGTGCGTTCCGCTGACAGGATCCACGCTAGACCTGGGTGCTAGCAGTTGCAAGCGCCCTGCTAGCACCGGGCGGGTGACCTGGCCCACATGTCCGGAGTTGTGAGGGTCTGTCACGACCTCACGATGCGGCGGCGCAGGACGCCGACGACGAGAAGCAGCCCACCGGCGACCACCGCGGGCACCAGCCAGTCCCGGCGATCAGCCGTGCCGCCACCGGATCCTTCGATGCCATGGACCGCGACTGCGAGCACGGTGCGTCCGTGGGCGGCGTCGACCGCGACCTTGACCGTCTGGGCCATGTCAGCGAGCGCGAACGAGTAGACGTTGCCGATGCCCTCGGCCGTCGTGTTCGCGCCCTTGGCGTCGGTGATGACCACCTGTGCCCGAGCGACCGGCGCCGCCGGCGCCTGCTCGCCGAGCTGGCCGTCCTTGGGGTCCTGGGTGAGCACCAGGCGGTACTCGACCAGGTCGGATCCTTCGAGGGCGCGGCCGTCGAACACCGAGATCAGGTACGGGCCGCTGACGCCCTGGTAGGCGAGCCCCTCCGCACCGTGCGCGCGAGCCGACGGTGCGGGCAGCGCGAGCCCCAGGAGGGCGGCGACGACGGCCAGTGCTGAGCGGATCACCGGTCCAGCATCGTGCAGGCCTGGCCGCTCCGCCGCGCGGGGCTCACGCGCTGAGCGCGCGCGTGAGGGCGCTCGGGTCGAACGCGACGGTGTTGTCCAGCGTCCGGCCGTCCAGGCGGAGCCCTCCCACCGCAGCACGAGCAGCCAGGGTCGGGAACGCGACTGCCGCCGGGCGCGGGGCGCTCCGGCGGCAGCTCGGGTCCCGGCGGACCGGGAGGGTGGGTCTAGCGGTCGGCGTCGTCGTAGAAGTCGCGGCTGCCGCTCTTGGCCAGGCCGCGGGACAGCAGGTACCCGACGGTGAGGATCGTGATGTACAGGAACGCCTTGTCGGCGCGGAAGTAGTCGGCGCCGCCGGCGGCGCCGCTGTCCTTGCCGATGGCCTGGCTGGCGATCGCGATGGCGATGACGGCGCCGAGGTAGGCGAGGAACTCGGTCGTCTTGAAGGCGCTCTTGGTCTCGGTGCTGAGCCGCCGGACGTGGCGGGGCGGCGTCGGATGCGCCGGGTTCATCGCCGACGGCATGGGGGTCTGCGTACCGGTACCGGTGTTGCTGCCGGTCGTGGTCATGTTGCTCATCACAAGCCCCTTTCATTCCGGACCAAAGCGGCCCTCGCTGCGGTTGCGTGACGCGGGCTCTACCCGGCATCGGTGTTGTGAATCCCCGCAGAACAAGGCCTTCCGCGTGCCGCAGTGCGGACGGACCCGTGGGAGGCGTCGTCGTGCGTGCACCTGCAAAGGCCTACGCAAGCCTCGATGTCCGCGCCGTACCTGCGCCCACCACGTCGACGCGGTCGAGGAGCCGGTGCAGGGCGGCGTTGACCTCGACGGGCCGGGTCTGGTTGAGGACGTGGCCGGCGCCCGGGATCGTGACGAGCTCGGCGGTCGGGCCGATGTCGGCGGCCATGCGGGCGCTGTGCTCAGGCCGGGTCAGCTTGTCCTCGCCGCCGGTGATCACCGCGACGGGAACCGTGCGCAGCATGGCCAGGGCCTCCAGGGCGTCGTTGCGCAGCAGCGACCCGTGCAGCGACGCCAGGGTCGCCAGTGGCGGCTCTTCCAGCAGGGCCTGAGTCATGGTCAGGGTGGCCGGGTCGACGTCGTCGGACCCGAAGATGACCTTCCTGGTGGCCCGCCGCATGACGTGGGTCCGGCGCGGCCGGAGCTGCTCGAGGACGGGCGCGACCAGCCGGATGCCCAGCAGGTGCGCGGCCAGCAGGTGCCGGCGACTGGCCCAGCGGAACAGGTTCTCCCAGCGATGCCCCTCGATGAAGTGCCCGGCGCCGGTGGCGAGCAGCGCGACTCCCGCGACGCGCTCGGCGAACAGGTCGGGATGGAACGCGGCGAGCCCGAGCGTCGTCATGCCGCCCATCGAGTGCCCGACGAGGACCACCTTGCCGCTCGGGGCGAGCTCTGTGATGACCGCGGCGAGGTCGCCGGCGAGGGTCTCGACGGTGATGGGGTCGCCGGTGTGGTCGGAGCGCCCGTGGTTGCGGTGGTCGTAGCGGATGAGCCGGGCCCTGTCGCCGAGGCTGTTCCACTGCATGTCGAACTCGAGGGTGCGGGCCAGGAACCCGTGGATCAGGACGACGGTCGTGGTGGCGTCCGCCCGGCCGCCGACCTGCGCGTGCAGCCGGGTCCCGTCCGCGGTCGTGAGGGTGTGGCTGCCGGCGGGTGGCGGGGGGAGCGGCTCCGGGCGGGTGTGCCGGGCCCACCGGACCTGGTTCGCCGTCCACGCCAGCCCCAGCAGGAGGGCGGTGCGCCGGCCGCGGGTCGGGCCGCTCATCGGGCCGCCGCGGGGGGCCCGAAGATCGGTAGCCCCGGGATCTTCCGGTTGATCTGCTTGGTCTGCTCGAGCGTCTGGCGGGCGACGTCGAGCAGCTCCTGCTGAAGGGCCCGGGACGCCTTGAGCTCGGCGAGTGAGGAGAGCGCGACCGACAGGGCGGCCTTGCCGGTCGCGAGCGTCTCCTGCGCGACGGCCAGGGCGGTGCGGGCCAGGCTCACGCCGGCCTCGACGCTCCGGACGACGGTGTCGATCTTGCCCTTGAGATCCTCCAGCGGTCCGAGCGCGGCGAGGACCTGACGCACCGTCTGCAGGGCGGCGTCGGTCTGGGCGCGGATGGCAGCGGTGTCGTCGGCGGCGCGGTGCGCGACCTGCTGGGAGTCCCTCGCGATGGCCAGGCCCTGCTGCTGGAGCAGCAGGGACTGCTCGGCGATGCGCAGCTGGACGGTCGCGTCGGCGAGGGTCTTGCGGCCGACGTCGAGGGTGCTGAAGATGCCGCGCCGGGAGGCGTTCAGGTCGGCGCGGACCTTCGCGATGTCCTCACGGGCTCCGCGGGCCGGCCCGAACAGCAGCACGCAGGTCCCGGACAACAGGACCGCGCCGATGAGTAGGAGCAGGCCGAACTGCCGGCGGGTCATGGCCACCGCCGGCGGCTCGCGGACGCGTCGGCGCCCTGGACGGGCGGGTGCATAGGGCTCCTCGAAGGGCGAGACGGACGGGCAGCCCGGGGCCCGCGCGACGGTTCGCCCGCGCGGGCCCCGGGCATGGGACTAGCGGGCGGCGAGCTCCTGGGCGAGCCCGCTGAGGCGGTTGTCGGCGGCCTCGACGACGCCCTGCCGGTTCTTGTGCGCCCGCTCGTAGGCGAGCACGACCCGGATCTCGTCGGCGCTGGTGAGGCGGGTGACGCGGGTGGCGGCGTCCTTGGCGGTGAGGTCGTCGAACGCCTTGATCGGCAGCTCGCCGGGGCTGACCGCGCCCAGCTGCTCGCGGACGTGCTTCACGGTGCTGGCCCGGTTCTTGCCCAGCTCCTGGCCGACCTGCTTCTCGGTCTCCGCGAGCGCCGCATCCCGGCCGACCCGGGCGATCTTCTTGGCGCTGCCGGCGAGCGTCACCAGCCGACCGACCTGGCTGGTGACCGCGTTGGTGGTGGCGTCCTGGACCCGCTCGGTGAGGGTGCCGGCGGTAGCGACGGCCTTGTTCAGGCCGGCCGTGGCGGTGCTGCTCGCGAAGGCGGCGGCGCTGCGGGCGGTGGCGGCGGCCGCTTGCATGCCGGTCGGGGCGAGCGCGGCGGGGGCGCCGACCGCGACGTCGGACAGCACGGCGAACAGCCACTGGATGGTGTTGCCGTGCGCCTGCTCGAGCCGCTCGGCGAGGGCCACGAGCTCGGGGGCGTCCGCGTCAGCGGCAAGGACCTTGACCAGCCGCGCCCGGTCGAACAGCTGGTGCTCCAGGGCGAGGTCGGTCAGGAGCGCCTCGGTGATCGGGACCGTCTGCTCGAGCGGCAGCTTCGCGGCGGCGGCCGCCTTGCTGAGCGCGACACCGATGACGTCGGGGGCGCCGCCGAGGTCGCGGACCGCCTGCCGCAGCGCGTCGGCCCGCTTGTCGCAGTTGCGGGCGTTCTCGGTCAGCTCCTTGCGGGTCGCGTCGGTGGTGGCCTGCGAGACGCGGGCGCGCGCGGTCGCGGCCTCGTGCGAGGTGAGGCGCAGCAGGGTGTTGAGCTGGGTGATGAGCTCGGCGTTCTGCGTCGACATGCGGGCACGGCCTTCCGGGTGGTGGGCGGACGGGATGCTGCCGGTGTTCCCCGCCCGCCGGGGTGCTAACCCGAGCAAGCACCCAGCAAGCGGCACCGGCGGCGTGCGTTGACGCTCGCGGGCGGCCCCCACCCACCACCGGCCCCGGACTCAGTGCAGCCGGTACGGCGCCTCCCGGAGCGGCCCTTGACCGCTAGCCGGCCTGGGCCCGGAACCGGCGCAGCCGCAGGCTGTTGGTGACGACGAACACCGAGCTGAACGCCATCGCGGCGCCAGCGATCATGGGGTTGAGCAGGCCGGCGGCGGCCAGTGGCAGGGCGGCCAGGTTGTAGGCGAACGCCCAGAACAGGTTGCCCTTGATGGTGGCCAGGGTGCGCCGGGCCAGCCGGATCGCGTCGACCGCGGCCCGCAGGTCACCGCGCACCAAGGTCAGGTCCGATGCCTCGATCGCGACGTCGGTGCCGGTGCCCATCGCCAGCCCGAGGTCGGCCTGGGCGAGGGCCGCGGCGTCGTTGACGCCGTCCCCGACCATCGCCACCACCCGCCCCTCGGCCTGCAGCCGCTTGACGACGTCGACCTTGTCGGCGGGCAGCACCTCGGCGATGACCTCGTCGATCCCGACCTGGGCGGCGACCGCGCGGGCGGCCCGCGCGTTGTCGCCGGTGAGCAGCACCGGCCGCAGCCCGATCGCCTTGAGCTCGGCCACCGCCTGGGCGGAGGTCGGCTTGATGGTGTCGGCCACGACCACGACGCCGCGGAGCGCGCCGTCCCAGCCGACCCAGACCGCCGTCCGGCCGGCCGCTTCGGCGGCGTCGGCTGCGGCCACCAGCTCGGCCGGCGCGGTCAGGGACCACTCCTGCTCGAGCCAGCTGCGCCGGCCGGCGGCGACGGCGTGCCCGTCCACCACGCCCGTCACGCCGCGGCCCCCGATGCCGGCGAAGGACTCGACCGGCGGGAGGTCGCCGCCGGCCCCGGCGGCGATGGCCTGGGCGATCGGGTGCTCGGAGGCGTGCTCCACCGCGCCGGCCCAGCGCAGCAGGTCCGCCGCGCTCTCCCCGGCCGCCGGGACGACCTCGACCAGGCTCATCCGGCCGGTGGTGACGGTGCCGGTCTTGTCCAGCACGACGGTGTCGACCCGGCGGGTGGACTCCAGCACCACGGGGCCCTTGATGAGGATCCCGAGCTGGGCGCCGCGGCCGGTGCCGACCATCAGCGCGGTCGGCGTGGCCAGCCCGAGAGCGCACGGGCAAGCGATGATCAGCACGGCGACCGCGGCCGTGAAGGCCAGCTCGAGCGACGCGCCGTTGCCCAGCCAGAAGCCCAGGGTCGCCACCGCCAGCGCGATGACCACCGGCACGAACACGGCGGAGATCCGGTCGGCGAGGCGCTGCACCGCGGCCTTGCCGTTCTGGGCGTCCTCCACCAGGCGGGCCATCTGGGCCAGCTGGGTGTCGCTGCCGATTCGGCTGGCGCGCACGAGCAGCCGACCGCCGGCGTTGACGGTCGCGCCGACGACCGCGTCGCCGGGCCGCACCTCGACGGGCACCGACTCGCCGGTCAGCATCGACACGTCGACCGCGGAGCTGCCGTCCTCGACCACGCCGTCGGTGGCGATCTTCTCGCCCGGCCGGACGACGAAGACCTCGCCGACTGCCAGCTCCGCCACCGGGATCCGCTGCTCGCGCCCGTCGCGGAGGACCGCGACGTGCTTGGCGCCCATCTCCAGCAGCGCCCGCAGCGCCGCGCCGGAGCGGCGCTTGGCGCGGGCCTCGAAGTACCGACCGGCGAGCAGGAAGACGGTGACCCCGGAGGCCACCTCGAGGTAGATCTCCTCGGCGCCCGAGCCGCGGGACGGCACCAGCGTGAACGGCATCGTCATGCCGGGCTGGCCGGCGCCCCCCAGGAACAGCGCGTACAGCGACCAGCCGAACGCCGCCAGCACACCCAGGCTGATGAGGGTGTCCATCGTGGCCGCGCCGTGCCGGGCGTTGGTCCAGGCCGCCCGGTGGAACGGCCAGGCGCCCCAGGCGACCACCGGCGCGGCGAGGGTCAGCGACGCCCACTGCCAGAAGTCGAACTGCAGCGCCGGCACCATGGCCAGGACGATGACCGGGACCGCGAGCGCGACGGAGATCAGCAGCCGCCGGCGCAGCGGCGCAACGGCGTCGGGCTCGGCCGCCGCTTCAGCCTGCGCGGTGCGCGCCGGCGCCGGCAGCGCGGCGGTGTAGCCGGTTGCCTCGACGGTCGCGACCAGGTCCTCGGGAGCGACGTCGCCGGTGTAGCTGACCTTCGCCTTCTCGGTGGCGTAGTTGACCGTGGCGCTGACCCCGTCCATCCGGTTCAGCTTCTTCTCGATCCGGGCGGCGCAGGAGGCGCACGTCATGCCGCCGATGGCGAGCTCGATGCTCTGCTCCGGCGGGGCCGCGGTGGTCGGCACGAGGTGCTCCTTCCCGATCCGGGTCATGTCAGTGGCCGTGCCCGTCCCGGGCCGCCGTGGGGGCGGTTGCGCCCCCGGCGGCCACCGTCACGGTGAAGGCGGCGGTGCGGACCTGGCCGGCGTGCTGGAAGTCCAGGAACACCCGGTAGCTGCCGGCCGTCGGGAAGTCCGCGCCGAACTGCACCTGCGGCCCACCGGACTCGCCAGGGCGGGCCTCCTGGGCGGGGTGGGTGTGCAGGTAGGCCAGGTCACCCTGGCGGAGCGAGACCAGGTGCCCGAACGCGCCCAGGTAGGGCTGCAGGTCGGTGACCGGCCGGCCGGCCTTGGTGACCGTGAACGTCAGCTGGCTGTCCTGCCCGGCGACCGCGACGCCGGTCAGCGCGACCTGGTAGCCGTCCACCGTGCTGGTGGTCGAGGCGGCGGGCAGCGGCCGCGGGACGAACGGCCCGGCGGCGAACAGGTCGGCGCCCAGCACCACGTTGTCGCCGGCGAGCGCTGCCGGGGTGAAGTCGGCGTACATCCGGTAGGTGCCGGCGGCGGGCAGCGTCAGCGGGAGCGTCCAGGTGCCGGCCGCGTCCCGGCTGGGGTGCAGGTGCTGGAAGTCGCTCAGGTCCCGGCCGACCACGATGAGGTGCAGCTCCTTCTCGTGCCCGGTCGTGTAGTCGCGGACAACCTGGCCGTCCGGACCGGTGACGGTGAACCGGAACGGCTGGGCGCCGCCGGCCCGCAGCACGCTGGTCGCCGGCCGCAGCGTGTAGCCCTGCTGGGAGACCGCCAGCCCGCCGGGGAGCTCCGCGGTCGCGACGGCCGCGGCGTGGCTCGGCTCCGGCGCCGGTACGACGCGGTCCGTGCTGGCACCGGCCGTCCAGGCGGCGCCGAACGCCACGGCCAGTCCGCCGGCGTAGGCGGCGACCTTCGTACCGACCCTCATGAGGGATCGACGAGGTCGTAGCCGGCCTCGTCCACGGCCTCGCGGACCCGGTCGGCCTCGAGCGGGGTGTCGCTGACGACCGTGACCGTCGACGCGCCGCCCTTGATCAGGTCGACCTCGACGGCCTGCACGCCGGGCAGCGCGGCCAGCTCGCCGGTGACGGCGGAGACGCAGTGGCCGCAGGTCATGCCGGCAACGGTGTAGGTGGCGGTGGTGGCCATGGGTGGGTAGTTCCTCTCCGGACGTGGGTAGGCAGGGTTGGCGTCAGGACCGGACCAATCGGGCGATCGCCTCGGAGGCTTCCTTGAGCTTGGTGTCGGCCTCGTCGCCGCCGGCGGCGACCGCGTTCGCGACGCAGTGCGCCATGTGCTCATCGAGCAGCCCGAGCGCGACCGCCTGCAGCGCCTTGGTGGCGGCCGCGACCTGGGTGAGGACGTCGATGCAGTACTTGTCCTCTTCGACCATCTTGTGGAGACCACGGATTTGACCCTCGATCCGTCGCAGCCGCTTGAGGTGCGCTTCCTTGGTCTCGCTGTAGCCGGGCTGGCTGGTCTCCATCGGGGCCTCCGGGGCGGCTCGTTCCAATGGATACCCCTGACGGGTATCTGGGTGGATGTCGTCAGGTTTACCCCCAGGGGGTATCTATTGTCAAGCGTGGACCTCCTTCCGCCGGCGCCACAGAGGATGCGGTGTGCACACACTCGGCCGGCCAGGGTTCCCGGCGTACGCTGCGCGCGGTTGCGACGAAACGACCGGAAGGTGGCGCGGTGACGACGACAGTGGCGGTGAGCCCTCTCGATGAGGCTGCCCGCATGGCCGCCGTCCGCCGCTTCGAGGTCCTCGACACCCCGCCTGACGGCAGCTTTGACCGCATCAC
>JAOPVD010000118.1 GCA_025966295.1 Frankiales bacterium
CGGCCCCCGCGCAGCACGCCGCCGGCCAGGACCCGGAGCCCCCGGCCGGTCAGCGCGTGCTTGGTGAGGTAGGCCGTCAGGCCGGTGCCGTAGCCGTAGAGCTGGTCGGCCAGCGCGTCGAGGTCCCGGCGGTGCCGGTGCCACACCAGCGCCGAGGGCTCGTAGGCGAGCGTCCAACCGGCCAGCACGGTGCGGGCGAACCAGTCGAGGTCCTCGCCGCCCCGGGTCAGGGCCCCGGCCCCGAGGGCCTCGTCGAACCCGTCCAGGTCGTCGAAGGCCTCGCGGCGCAGCGCGAAGCTGGCGCCGGTGCCGGCCACACCGATCTGGTACGGCCAGAGGGCGCCGGGGCCGCGGTGCGCGTCCAGGTCGAACAGCCGCGGGGCGCAGGAGGACGACCACTGCACCTTGCGGTCGAACAAGTGCTGGGCCGCGGTGTCCAGCTCCGCCGACGGCACCAGCCCCGTCACGCACCCCACCCGGGGTGCCCGCGTGAAGCCACGCAGCAGCCCGGCCGGCCAGCCCCGGTCGACCACCACGTCGTCGTCGGTGAAGGCCACCACCTCAGCCCGGGTCGCCCGGGTCCCGGCGTTGCGGGCCCCCGACAGTCCCGGCCGCGGCTCGAGCAGGTAGACCACCCGAGCGTCGTCCAGCTCCTGCACCACCCGGCGGGTGGCGTCCGTGCGCGGCGCGTTGTCGACGACGACCACCTCGTCGCCCGGCCCCAGCGCCGCCAGCACCGAGGTGAGCGCCGTACGCAAGGACTCAGGCCGGTCCCGGGTGCACAGCACCACCGCGAGCGACCCGGGCAGCGGGTGCGGTCCCGGGGCCTGGCAGGGCCAGCCGTCGGCCGGCGGGGGCGCGGCCGGGCTGGCCACCCCGTCGCCGTCGAGGTGCGCAGCGAGGGACAGGTCGCGGTCGACCGCGGTGGCCAGGTCCTCGGCGCGCAGCACGCCCGCCGTCACCGGCAGGTCGAGCAGGCCCAGGGGCGTGCCGTGCAGCCGGACCAGGACCCGCGCGGCCCGGTGCTCGGGCACCGCGACGTCGGCGAGCGGCGCCGACAGCTCCACCTCGAGGACACGCGTGGGGGTCACGGGCCGCGCCGCGCCGACAGGTAGCCCAGGGCGGTGGTCAGCAGACCCAGGACGATCATCGCGGCCCGGGCCGGACCGGCGAGGTCGCCGCGGGCCAGCGCCGCGGTGTGCCGCAGGACGCCGAGCGGCAGGATCCGGGTCGCGTAGGCGCGCTCCGAGGCCAGCCCCTGCTCGGTCCCGACCAGTCGGGCGAGCACCGCCTTCGAGCGACCTTCGTGGTAGCAGCGGGACGTGAAGTAGCGCAGCCGCTGGCGCTCGGCGGGCACCAGGTGCGCCACCGCGCCGCCGGTCTGGCGCAGCATCGTCACGGTCGGGTCGGCGTGCCGCAGCCGGATGCTGAGCTCGGTCTCCTCGCAGCCGACCGGCAGGGTGCCGACCCGGCCGACCGCCTCGGAGAACCCGCCGACGTCGGCCACGAGCTGGCGGCGCAGCGCCATGCTGGCCCCGATCGGGTTGCGGACCGCGCCGCCACCGGCGGGCAGGCCGACGTAGTCGCAGCCCACCACCCAGCCGAACTCGGGCGGGAACCAGCGCGGCGCCCGGCCGCCCTCCCAGTCGGGGTCGACCGCACCCGCGACGCCGGTCACCCGCGGGTCGGCGAACGGCGCCCGCAGCGCCGCGAGCCAGCCCGGGCCGGGCAGCGCGTCGTCGTCCAGGAACGCCACGACGGTGCCCCGGGCCAGCCCGACACCGGTGTTGCGCGCGCCCGACAGGCCCTGCCCGTGGCTGTTGGCGACCACCTGGGCGCCCGGCAGCGCGGCGGCCGCCCGGGCCAGCAGGTCCGGGGCGTGGTCCACGACGACGAGCAGCTCGTCACCGGCCTGCAGCTGCGCCAGCACGGCCTCGGCACCCGTCCGCAGGTGGCTCCAGCGCCGGGCGGTGTAGGTGCAGATGACCACCGAGACGGCGTCGCCCACACGTCCCCCTCGTCCTCCGCGGCGCCGATGCGCCGGCCACCAGTGTCCCGCCTGCCTGCCGCGGGCACGTCATCAGCGGGGTTCATCCCCTTGTGTCCGGTAAAAGAAGGAAGGGGGCCTCATCCGAGCGGGTGAGATTCCGCTTCGCAGGCTTTGACTACGGTTCTTTCTCGATACAGTCACTGCAAGTGACGACGAGCAGCCCACGCGTGACCCCCGCGGGTGTTCGCCCTCATAGGCAGACCTGACCCAGACCGCCAACAAGCTTGGGCAACGCGTCGATCCGCTGGGCGACCTGGTCGCCATGGCCCAGCGGGGAGCGAGAGGCGAAACCGGGCCCCCGGACCTCAAGGGATGCCCCACGTGCCGTTCCGCAACGTCCACATCGACCTGGACCGGCGGCTCGTCGTCGTCCAGGAGCGGTCGACGCCGCGCATCAGCGTGGTGATCCCCGCGCGCAACGAGGCCGCCAACCTCCCGCACGTCCTCCGGGCCCTGCCGGCCGAGGTGTTCGAGGTGATCCTCGTCGACGGCCGCAGCAGCGACGACACGGTCGCGGTCGCCCGGGAGCTCCGCCCCGACATCCGGGTCGTCGAGCAGACCCGGCAGGGCAAGGGCAACGCGCTCGCCTGCGGCTTCGCGGCGGTCCGCGGCGACATCATCGTCATGCTCGACGCCGACGGCTCGGCCGACCCGGCAGAGATCCCGCGCTTCGTCGCGGCGCTGCTGGCCGGCGCCGACTTCGCCAAGGGAACCCGGTTCGCGGTCGGCGGCGGCAGCTCCGACCTCACCCGGCTGCGCAGCGCCGGCAACCACGGCCTGAACGTGCTGGTCAACGTCCTGTTCGGCACCCGCTACACCGACCTGTGCTACGGCTACAACGCCTTCTGGACGCGCTGCCTGCCGGCGCTGCAGCTCGACCCCGGCGAGCGGCCCGAGACCCGCAAGCTGTGGGGCGACGGCTTCGAGATCGAGACGATCATCAACACCCGGATCGCGAAGAGCCGCCTCAAGGTGGTCGAGGTGCCGAGCTTCGAGCTCGAGCGGCTGTACGGCGTGAGCAACCTCAACACCTGGCGGGACGGTGCCCGGGTGCTGCGGGCCGCGCTGACCGAGCGCTTCCGGCGCGGGCACCACCTCCCGCACCCGGCGCTGCCGGTGCTGACGGTGGACCTCACCGAGACCGAGCGTTCCGCGATCACCGCTTGACGGGGTCGCTGCGGCCGCTGCGGGCTGTCCTGTGGGACATGGACGGGCTGCTCGTGGACACCGAACCGGTGTGGACGGTGGCCGAGGAGGAGCTGGCGGCTGAGCTCGGCGGCACCTGGAGCCCCCAGCTCAAGGCCACCATCGCCGGCACCCGGCTGGACGTCGCGGTGCCGACGATCCTGGAGCACTACGGCCGGCCCACCACCGCGGCCGACGTCGCCTGGGCGTCCGGCTGGCTGCTGCGGCGGATGGGGGAGCTGTTCGCCAGCGAGCCGACGGTCCTGCCGGGGGTGCGCGCGCTGCTGACCGAGCTCGCCGCCCGGCAGGTGCCGGTGGCGCTGGTCTCGTCGTCGTACCGGGCGCTGGTGCAGGCCGTGCTCGCGCACGGCCTCGGGCCGTTCGATGTCACCGTCGCCGGCGACGAGGTGGGGCACGGCAAGCCGCACCCGGAGCCCTACCTCACCGCCGCGGCCCGGCTCGGCGTCGACCCGCAGGACTGCGTGGTGCTCGAGGACTCGGTCGCCGGCGTGCTCGCCGGCGAGGCGGCCGGCTGCGCCGTGCTGGCGGTCCCCAGCGTGCCGGGCGTCACGGTGCTGCCCGGGCCGCGGACGCTGGTGCGCGCCAGCCTGGCGGGCGTCACCGTGGCGGACCTGCAGGCGCTGCTCTAGCCGGCGGCCGGCGCTCGTACGGCGTCGAGGACGCGCCGGGCCGCCTCGTCGAGCAGCTGCTCGGCCTGCTCCCGGAGCACGGCCGGCGACAGCGTGTGCGCCCCGGTCGGGCCGTCGAGCAACCGGACGGTCAGCGCGCCGCCCGGCGGCAGGCCCTGCAGGTCCTCCAGGCCGGCCTCACCGGGCGACACCCCGAGCAGCACCGGCACGCCGGCCGCGCCGAGCGCCGCCAGCACCTCCTGGGTGTTGGCCGGGAGCCCGCGGGGGGCGCCCGCCACCCGCCGGCCGAGCAGCTGGGCGGAGCGGCGGGCCCGGTTGCGGACCTCCTGACGCAGCTTCGGATCCCGGAGCAGCCGGGACCAGGTCGCCCGGCTGAACAGGTGCTGTCGGGTGTCGGCCGAGCCGAGCGGCGGCGGCCACACGAGGCTGCCGGGGTTGAGGAGCACCACGCCGGCCACCCGCGGGTCCTCGAGGGCCAGCTGCGCCGCCCACAGCCCGCCAGAGCACAGCCCCACCAGCAGGAACCGGTCGGGCAGCCCCTCGCCGACCGCCGCCTCCAGCGCGGCCCGGACCTGCGGCCGGTAGGACTCGTCGTAGAAGCCCTCGGGGCCGAGCTGCCAGGCATCGGGACCGGCGGCCTCACCGATGCCGTGCAGGTCCAGGCGCAGCGACGCCACCCCCCACGGCGCCCACCGGCGGGCGGCCTCGGTCCACAGCCGGTTCGGGCCGGGCCGCGGGGTGGCGCCGGCGCCGACGAACACGGCGGTCAGGACCGGGTCGGTGGCCACGGTGAGCACCGCGTCCACCGGGCCGATGGTCAGCCGGCGCTCGGAGGTCCGGGCGGCCGGCAGCGGCCCGGGGACCGTGGCGGCCTGGTCCGGGCGCAGCCAGTGCTGCACCCGGGCCACCACCTCGGTGGCCGGCTGGGACAACCGCGGTTCCACGGTGAGCTCGTCGTAGCCGCGGCCCGGCTCGACGCTGGCGTCGACGCCGGCGGCCGTGAGGGCGCCCAGCAGCCGGGCGTCGTGCGGCAGGGTGCCGCGGCCGAGCACCAGGGCCCGCTGCACCCCGGACAGGTCCAGGGTGCGGGCGTCGAGCGCCGCCAGCTGCTGCTGGGCGCTGCCGCCGAGCGGGTAGCCGTGCACCCACAGCAGCCCGTCGGTGGGCGGCGCCGGCGCGACGGTGGGAACCGGGCCGGCGGGATCGCCCGGCTCGCTGGTCATCGCGGCGAAGACCCGCAGCTCGCGCAGCAGCAGCTGGCCGCGGCCCGGGACGGCCCAGAGCACCAGGTCCTCGACCGGGCAGCCGTCGTGGACGGCCTGCAGCGCGACCAGGCCACCCAGCCCGAGCCCGACCACGGCCAGCCGGGTGCAGCCGGTGGCGGCCCGGGTGTGGGCCGCCAGGTCGGTCAGCGCGGCGGACCAGGAGAGCAGGTCCTGGGCGGCGCTGTCACCGGCGCTGTCGCCGGTGCCGGGCGGGTGGTAGCGCACCGTCGGGTAGCCGGCCGTGGCCAGCGCACGGGCCCAGCCGCGCAGGTTGCGGGCGGCCGCCATGGCCTCCCAGCCGAACGGCGGGACCAGCAGCACCGCGGTTGCCCGGGCCGGGGGCGCCGGCAGGTGCAGCCCAGCGAAGACCTCACCGGCACGGGTGGGGACCCACCCGACCTGCTCGTTCACGCGACCGTGCCCCCCACGAGCCTGTCCAGCGGACCGGCCCGGCTCAGTCCCAGATGTCGGGGTTGTCCTTGGCGATCCGCTGCCAGATCGGCTGGAACTGGAACCAGCCGGCCAGCTCGAAGCCGATCTGCCCGCGGGTCTGCACCGCCTCGTCGTGCCCAATCTTGGTCGGCGTGCCGGCGGCGTAGGCCATCAGCTGCGACTGCGCGGTGCGCTCCAGCGTCAGGAACCACCAGGCGGCGCTCTCGACCGTCTCGCCGACCGTCAGCATCCCGTGGTTGCGCAGGATGACGGCCTTGTGGGCGCCCAGCGCCTCGCCGATCTTCTTGCCCTCCTCGGCGTCCAGCACCACCCCGGAGAAGTTCCTGAAGACCCCGAAGTCCTCGTAGAACGCGCAGGCGTCCTGGGTGAGCGGCTCGATGCCCATGTCCAGGCTGGACAGCGTCTTGCCGTACGGCCCGTGGGCGTGCGCGGCCGCGATCACGTCCGGGCGGGCCGCGTGCACCGCGCAGTGGATCGCCACCGCCGCGCCGTTGACGGCCCGGTCGCCCTCGACCACCTCGCCGGCATGGTTGACGCGCACCAGGTCGGACTGCTTGATGAGGCTGAAGTGCATCCCGAACGGGTTCACCCAGTACGAGTCCGGGAACTCCGGGTCGCGGGCCGTCACGTGCCCGGCGACGCCCTCGTCCAGCCCGGCCTTGCTGAACATCCGGAACGCGGCGGCGAGCTGCACCTTGCGGTGCATCCGCTCCTCCTCGACCGTGGCGAAGGTCTGGGGGAGCGGCATCGTCAGCTGCTTGCCCACCGACGCGGCGGCGACGGCCTCGGCCTGGCCGCCGGTGGCGCTGTCACCGGGGGTGACGGCGGCGGTCACGAGCTCGTCGGCGTGGGCGGTGTCGAGCGTGGTCACGAGGACTCCTCTAAATCGTGCCTAGGCGCATAGTGTTGCACCGTCCTGGGCAGCTTTGGGCTACTCCTGGGCGGCCAGGTGCACCTGGTGCCGCGCCTCGGCGACGTCCGGCGCCGGCACCACTTCGGGCCAGGGCAGCAGCTCACCGCCCTTGGCGGGGCAGAAGCGCTGGTGGTCGCACCAGTCGCAGAGCTTGCTGACCCGCGGCCGGAAGTCGCGGGCCTGGGTGGCCCGCTCGATGGCCTCCCAGAGCGCGAGCAGCTTGCGCTCGGTGGCCAGCAGGTCGCCCTCGTCGGGGGAGTAGGCCAGCACCTCCCGGTCGCCGAGGTACATCAGCTGCAGCCGCTTGGGCACCACGCCGCGGGTGCGCCAGAGCACCAGCGCGTAGAACTTCATCTGGAACAGCGCCTTGCCCTCGAACGCCTCGCCGGGGGAGCGTCCGGTCTTGTAGTCGACCACCCGCAGGTCGCCGGTGGGCGCGACGTCGAGCCGGTCGACGATGCCGCGCAGCCGCAGCCCGCCCGGCAGCACGACCTCGACGAAGGACTCCCGCTCGGCCGGGTCGAGCCGGCGCGGGTCCTCCAGCGTGAAGTACCCGTCGAGCAGCGCCTTGGCGGAGGTGAGCCAGGTGGCCACCTCGGTCTCGTCGGTGAACAGCCCGGCGACGTCGGGCTCGGCCTGCTTGAGCCGGTCCCACTCCGGCGCGAGCAGCGTGGCGGCCTGCTCGGGGGTGCGCTCCGGCGCCGGCAGGTCGAACAGCCGCTCCAGCACTGCGTGCACCAGGGTGCCGCGGACGGCCGCGGACGACGGCTCCTGCGGCAGCCGGTCGATCGAGCGGTAGCGGTACAGCAGCGGGCAGGTCATGAAGTCGCCGGCGCGCGATGGCGAGAGCGACCCCACGACGGGCAGCGGCAGGTCGACCGGCTGGACCGGGACCTCGACAGGGGCGGCGCTCATGGGTCCTGACGGTACGGCCTGGGTGCGACAGACTTCGCCTCCCACGCCGTGGGGTGTGGACCACGGCGCGCGACGGACGGAGGCAGCGGGTGCAGGAGCCGGCGCCGCTGCTGACCGCTGTCCTCGCCGCGCTGGCCGGCGTCCGGCACGACCAGGCCGTCGCGGTCGTAGGCCCCGCTGCGGTGCTGCGCCGGGCCCTGGCCGCGGGCACCGGTGGCCCGCTCGTGGAGGAGGGCCCGGTCGACGTCGCGGTGGTCCTGACGGCGCCGGACGTGCCGGGCGCCGTGGCCCGGCTGCGGCCCGGCGGCCGGCTGGTGGCGCTGGCGGCCGACCTGGGGGCGGTCGAGCGGACCGCCGCCCGGCACGGGCTGGTGCTGCGCCACCACGAGCCGGTGGACGGTCGGGTCGCCTGGTCGGCCAGCGTGCCCACGTAGTCTGCTGGGGTGGCTGACCAGCGACCGTTGCGCGGTCTGCGCATCGCGCGGGTGGTGGGCGTCCCCATCCTGCTGGCTCCGTCCTGGTTCCTGTTCGCCGCCTACCTGGTGCTCAGCGGCCAGTCGCTGCTGCGCTCGGAGGTCGGCGACGGCACCGCCTACCTCGCGGCGGTGGTGTTCGTGGCCCTGCTGCTGCTCAGCGTCGTGCTGCACGAGCTGGGGCACTGCCTGGTGGCGCGCGCCTTCGGGCTGCCGGTGCGCAGCATCACCGTGACGCTGCTCGCCGGGCTGACCGAGATCACCGAGCCGCCCCAGACCCCGGCCCGGGAGTACGCCGTCGCCATCAGCGGGCCGATGGTGTCGCTGCTGCTGGCCGCCTGCGGGGTGGCCGCGGCCGACCTGGCGCCCAGCGGCTCGCTGCCCCGACTGCTCTGCGAGGCCTTCGCGGTGACCAACGGCGCGATCGCGGTCCTGAACCTGCTGCCCGGCCTGCCGCTCGACGGCGGCCGGGTGCTGCGCAGCATCGTCTGGCACGTCGGCAAGGACGCTGAGAAGGCCACCCGGGTCAGCGCCCGGTCCGGCATCGCCATCGGACTGTTCGTGGTACCCGTCACCGTCGTCGGGATCCTGCCGCACCTGGGCTTCGGCGACCGGGGCGTGGCCACCGTGCTGCTGTCCGCCGCGGTCGGCACCGTCATCTACCTCGGCGCGGCCGCGAACCTCAAGCGCTCCAAGGTGGCCAGCAAGCTGCCCGCCGTGACGGTCGCGAGCCTGGCCCGGCCGGCGCTCGAGGTGACCGCCACCACCCCGCTCTCCGAGGCCGTCCGGCAGGCCCACGAGCGGCAGGTCCGGGCGCTCGTGGTCGTCGACGGCAGCGGCCGGCTCGAGGGCATCGTCAGCGAGGCCTGGGTGCGCCAGGTGCCGATGGACCGCCGCCCCTGGGTGGTGGTCGCCGACGGGGCCCGCCGGGTCGAGGCGGGCCTGCTGCTGGCACCCGAGCTGTCCGGCGAGGCGCTGCTCGCCGCCATGCGCGCCACGCCCGCCTCGGAGTACGTCGTACCGGGGACGCCGCCGCGGGTGCTGGTCAGCGCCGACGTCGCCGCGGCGATGGCGCTCTAACCTCTCTCCAGTGAGCTACGAGGCCGAACGACGACGTGGACCCCTTGCTGCCGGCGACCAGGTGCAGCTGACCGACCCCAAGGGGCGGATGCACACCATCACCCTGCAGCCGGGCAAGCAGTTCCACACCCACAAGGGGATCCTGGACCACGACAGCCTGATCGGCGGCCCGGAGGGCGTCGTCGTGCGGATCGGCATCACCGACTACCTGGCGCTGCGGCCGCTGCTGCCGGACTACGTGCTGTCGATGCCCCGCGGCGCGCAGGTCGTCTACCCCAAGGACAGCGCCAACATCGTCGGGATGGCCGACATCTTCCCCGGGGCGCACGTGGTGGAGGCCGGCGTCGGCTCCGGCGCGCTGTCGATGTCGCTGCTCCGCGCCGTCGGCGAGGGTGGCCGGCTCTCGTCGTACGAGCGCCGCGCCGACTTCGCCGACATCGCCCGCGCCAACGTCGAGCGCTTCTTCGGCGGGCCGCACCCGGCCTGGTCCATCACGGTCGGCTCGCTGCAGGACCAGCTCGTGGACACCGACGTCGACCGGGTCGTGCTGGACATGCTCGCGCCTTGGGAGTGCCTCGACGCGGTGTCGAAGGCGCTGCGCCCCGGCGGGGTGCTGTGCTGCTACGTCGCCACCACCACCCAGCTGGCCAGGACGGTCGAGGGGATGCGGGCGCACGGGACGTTCACCGAGCCGCAGTCGTGGGAGACGATGGCCCGCGGCTGGCACGTCGAGGGCCTCGCGGTCCGCCCCCAGCACAAGATGGTGGGCCACACCGGCTTCCTGTGCACCACCCGCCGGCTCGCGGACGGCGTCGAGCCGCCGCTCCGCCGCCGCCGTCCCTCCAAGGGCCAGTACGGCGAGAACCTCGCCGAGTCGGCCACCCCCGCGGACGCCGACGCCCCGAAGGAGCCCTTCCGCCCCAACCTCCCCTAGCGCCCGACCCCCCTTCTCCGGTGATCCACGGAACGGGCGCCCACGTTTCGGGCGGACAAATGGGGGCGCCGGTTCCGTGGATCACCGGGGAAACGGCCACGTTGTCGAAGCAATGAGCAGACAGGAACCGATGCGGCGTACATAGGATGCGCACTGAGCACGACCCGACGTACGACGGGGAGGTGGAGCAGGTGGCAGGGACGCGCGGAGGTGGCTCCGAGGCCGAGCAGGTCGCGGAGCTGACTGCCCAGGTCGGCTTCCTGGAAGAAGAGGTCTCCGTCCTGCGGCGCAAGCTGGCCGACTCGCCCCGGCAGGTCCGGGCGCTCGAGGAGCGGCTCGCCGAGGCGCAGCAGTCCCTGGCAGGCGCCACCGGGCAGAACGACCGGCTCGTCGGCACCCTCAAGGAGGCGCGCGACCAGATCATCGCCCTCAAGGAGGAGGTCGAGCGCCTCGCCCAGCCGCCGAGCGGGTTCGGCGTGTTCCTCGGGATCCACGACGAGGACACCATCGACATCTTCACCGGCGGCCGCAAGCTGCGCGTGACGGTGTCGCCGGCCGTCGAGGTCAAGGAGCTCCGCCGCGGCCAGGAGGTCATGCTCAACGAGGCCCTCAACGTGGTCGCGGCCCTCGAGTTCGAGCGCCAGGGCGACGTCGTGATGCTCAAGGAGCTGCTCGAGGACGGCGAGCGGGCGCTCGTCATCGGCCACACCGACGAGGAGCGGGTCGTGATGCTCGCCGACTCCCTCCAGGACCAGCCCCTTAAGGCCGGCGACTCGCTGCTGCTGGAGACCCGCAGCGGCTACGTCTACGAGCGGATCCCCAAGAGCGAGGTCGAGGAGCTCGTCCTCGAGGAGGTCCCCGACATCGACTACGCCGACATCGGCGGCCTGGCCAGCCAGATCGAGGCGATCCGCGACGCGGTCGAGCTGCCGTTCCTGCACAAGGAGCTGTTCAAGGAGCACCAGCTGCGGCCGCCGAAGGGCGTGCTGCTCTACGGCCCGCCCGGCTGCGGCAAGACGCTGATCGCCAAGGCGGTCGCGAACTCGCTGGCCAAGAAGGTCGCCGAGGTCACCGGCAAGCCGGACGGCCGCGCGTTCTTCCTCAACATCAAGGGCCCCGAGCTGCTCAACAAGTTCGTCGGCGAGACCGAGCGGCACATCCGCCTGATCTTCCAACGGGCCCGTGAGAAGGCCTCCGAGGGCACCCCGGTCATCGTGTTCTTCGACGAGATGGACTCGATCTTCCGGACCCGCGGCTCCGGCGTCTCCAGCGACGTCGAGACCACCATCGTGCCGCAGCTGCTGAGCGAGATCGACGGCGTCGAGACCCTCGAGAACGTCGTGGTCATCGGCGCCTCCAACCGCGAGGACATGATCGACCCGGCCATCCTGCGCCCCGGCCGCCTGGACGTGAAGATCAAGATCGAGCGCCCCGACGCGGAGGCCGCGAAGGACATCTTCAGCAAGTACCTGCGCACCGACCTGCCGCTGCACGCTGACGACCTGGCCGAGCACGGCGGCTCCCGCGAGGCCACCGTCGCGGCGATGGTGCAGGGCGTCGTCGAGCGCATCTACACCGAGGCCGAGGAGAACCGCTTCCTCGAGGTCACCTACGCCGGCGGTGACAAGGAGGTCCTGTACTTCAAGGACTTCAACTCCGGCGCCATGATCGAGAACATCGTGGCCCGGGCCAAGAAGATGGCCATCAAGGACTTCCTCGAGAGCGAGCAGAAGGGGCTGCGCATGCAGCACCTGCTGAGCGCCTGCATCGATGAGTTCAAGGAGAACGAGGACCTGCCCAACACCACCAACCCCGACGACTGGGCCCGGATCTCGGGCAAGAAGGGCGAGCGGATCGTCTACATCCGCACCCTGGTCACCAGCGCGAAGGGCACGGAGACGGGCAAGTCGATCGACACCATCTCCAACACCGGCCAGTACCTGTAGGGCCCCAACAGCCGGTACGGCGACCCGGCGCGGCATAGGCTTGCGGTATGTGCGCGCGCCGGGTGATGGGCACGGAGACGGAGTTCGGTGTCTCCACGCCCGGCCACGCCGGCGTCAACCACATGGTCGCCTCCAGCCTGGTGGT